>JAVZLI010000166.1:0-2513 GCA_038883835.1 Thermoplasmataceae archaeon | reverse complement strand
AAAGATCCCCTGTCGGCAGTAAGAACAACCTTAAACCCCATAGATAAGTTAATTCCAGTAAAAATTTAAAGTTTACCAATAAGATAAAATTCCGTTAATAAATCGTTTATAATCTAAAGTATCCGTGTTTATGCATAATATTGTAAACCAATGCCGACAAAACGATTCCAAAAAAGGATAGTTGAAATCGCGGCCTTTGCATGCCTAAGAGCCAGCAGCTATTCTACTTCTATTTCACAAAGTATTTAAGCAGAATATAGACTACACACTGTGTCAAATTCTGAACTCGCCTCCATTTTCGAAGACCTTGCGGATATGGAGGAAATGGAGGGAAACAGCTGGGAATCTCTGGCATACAGAAGGGTTGCAGCAAGCATAGCTGTCCTTTCAGAGGACGTATCTGACATTTATTCACGTGGGAAACTTAGATCCATTGAGGGTGTGGGTGAAGCTATTGAGAAGAAGATCATTGAGTACCTGAAAACGGGATCCATTTCTAAGCACGTCGAGCTGAAGAAGAAGTATGATATAGACCTGAGGTCACTTAGGAACATTCATGGTCTGGGCCCAAAAAGGATTCTCTCCCTTTACAGGAATCTTGGAATCAAGAGCCTAGATGATCTTGAGGAGGCTGTCAAAAATGGCAAGATAGCGGGTCTCAGCGGGTTTGGTCTGAAATCGCAGGAATCTCTTAAGAAATCCATAGAAATATATAGAACTACAGGAGGAAACAGGCTCCTTCTTGCCGATTGTTATGAGAACCTATTGTCAATAGCAGAGAAGTTGCGTAACTCCGGATTATTCGAAAAGGTTGAAATCGCAGGTTCAGTGCGCAGGATGAGAGAAACAATTGGGGACCTTGACATACTTGCTGTAACATCATTTCCCGAAAGGGCTGTTGACTATTTTGTATCAATGAATGAGGTGCATAGCGTTGTGGTCAGAGGTGATACCAAGATCACGGTTTCATTGAAGATTGGCATAAACTGTGATCTTAGAATTGTTGAGAGCTCGTCTTTTGGGGCAGCTCTGCAGTATTTTACAGGCAGCAAGCAGCACAACATCGCTCTTCGGGACAGATCAATAGAGAAAGGAATGAAGCTCAATGAATACGGCCTCTTTCTGGGTGACAGGATCGTCTCATCAACAACAGAAGAATCCGTATATTCCGCACTTGGGCTTGACTGGATACCACCAGAACTAAGGGAAAACATGGGTGAAATTGCGGCAGCCGAAAGCCACTCTTTGCCAATCCTCGTTTCCTATGATCATATCAAGGGAGACCTCCATAGCCATACAACATACAGTGATGGCCACTCATCCCTGGAACAGATGGCCAATAAGGCGTCATCTTTAGGCATGGAATACCTCGCCATAACTGATCACAGCAGGAGTCTTCCCGTTGCCAATGGCCTATCCCCAGAGGAATTCAGGAAAAGAAATTCAGAAATTGACAAGCTCAATGATAAATTCCATAACTTCCGTCTTCTCAAGGGGGTTGAGCTTGAGATACTGAAAGATGGGGGCCTTGACCTACCAGTTGATTCCCTAAAGGAAATGGAATGGGTCGTTGCTGGAATGCATCAGTGGATTTCTGAAAATCCCTCTGAGAACACAAAGCGCTTGATAACATCAATAGAGAGCGGATTTGTAGATGCAATAGCACATCCCACTGGGAGGATCATTGGCCGCAGAGAGTTCTATAGAATAGATTATGACAAAATATTTCAGGCATGTGCAGACAACAATGTGTATGTTGAAATAAATGGCTTTCCCTCGAGATCTGATCTTCCCTTTGATCTGGTTAAGAGGGCAAAAGGATTCCGGGTTAAATTCTGCATGGGCAGTGATGCGCACAGCACTGAGCATTTGCGATACCTGAGATTCGCAACGGCAATTGCAAGAAGAGGATGGTTGAGCGACCAGGAAGTGCTGAACACAAAATCAGTGGCCAGCATCATTCGCGGTAGATAGGCACACCCTATGAACCGGTGTTGTCACATCTGGGCTATTAAGGGAGTGGGCAGGAAAATAAATAAACAAAAAATATAATTATTTACGAATGCTCTGAATTATCCTCTCATATTCATCCTGCGTTATTTCCCCCTTTGCCAGCCTCAGTTTGGCTATTTCCTCAGGGTCATTTGCGTAGTGAACTGCATCGATTCCAGATGGCCTCAGGGCATCTATGATATAGTAGATAAATAATACAACAAGAACCAGGCTAATTATGGCTATTATTGGCATTATTATCCATGCTCCGAAATACCCGTAGCCCATCATCCCATATGGCCATCCAGGGTATGTTGTAGTTGTTGTGTTTCTGTATAGGAACGCAAGAACCAATGAAACTGCCGATACTGCTATAACCAATCCCACCAAAACCCACAATACGCTTACCAATTTTTTTTCCATAATTGATGTATCCTGAAACAGTTATTGGAGATTTTTTGAAACATGTTTCTGTAAACTAATTCCGGTAACTTTCAGATAGTAAAACGTCATTTGTAACC
>JAVZLI010000165.1:0-2514 GCA_038883835.1 Thermoplasmataceae archaeon | reverse complement strand
TCAGATGATTCAGGGAATTGAAATAAGGTAAAGGAAGCTAGCCCGTTTCTTATTGCTGTGCTCATTGAATTGTGATGTTTATTAGAGGGATTATTCAATGTAGCAAGGAAACACCTGAACTTTTTCATTCAGGGTATTTGGCTGCAGGGAGCCTCCATTTAAAATGAATCGAAAGAATCCGAATAACAAAACATAAGGATGCTCCAGCTATGGCGCCGATATATGAAGGAACGTTCGCAAGATACGTTATTACTAGTATAGAAGAACCGGCCAGTGCGGCCACGGCATATATGTCAGTTCTGAGAACTGCAGGGATCTCTCCAACCAAAACATCCCTCGACGCTCCCCCACCAACCGCGGTGACGATGCCAAGCAGGATGGATGCTAGTGGATTTATGTGGTACTGAAGTGCCTTAAGGGACCCTGAAACGGCGAAGAGGGAAAGGCCTGCTGCGTCAAATACAAGAACAGGATGGTCTAAGCGCTGAACGACGGGATAGAAATAAAATACAAGTGGCCCAGGCACAAATGCTGCAACTATGTACCACCATTGCGTGATTGTAGCAGGCGGTATAGCTCCGATTATTAGGTCCCTTAGTATTCCACCTGCGTTCGCTGCTACATAAGAAAGAACTATTACGCCAAAGATATCTGTTTTATGCCTGACTCCAGCTATGGCGCCGCTGATGCCGAAGACGAAGGTGCCCATCAGGTTCAGGATCAAGAGTAGGTAGTCCACGTTCCTATTCTCCGGATGCTTGTGATAGCCACGGCATTGCGGCCGCGATCAATGACTGCACACCAGTCTCCAGTGTAGGATGTATAACAGGTGCAAACCTTGGATTGTGGTTTGCAGGTATCTCATTTATAAGGCCTTTATTTACGGCTTCCTTGTAAACATTTGGATCGGTTCCTCCCACAAACCAGAATACGGAAGGCGAATGCCATTCATTGCCGAATATGCCAAAATCTTCACTTGCGGATGTAGGCTTGACCTGCACGAGGTGATCCGACCCAAAAAATGATTTGAATGAATCTACGACCTTCATGGTTGCCGCAGGATCGTTTTGCACCATTGGGTAATGCTCAAATTGAGTTATTTCTGGCTGCCTTATTGCCCCTGAAGCCTGAGCCTCAGCATTCACTATCCTGGTGATAGCTGCAAGGACGCGATCACGTGTATTGATATCCATGCTTCTTACATTGAGGAGAATTGTAGCTTCATCAGGGATCACGTTATCCTTCTGGCCCGCTTGGATTGACCCTACTGTTACAACAGAAAAATCTGAAGGAGGCACTTCCCTGGAAACAATTGTCTGGAGCCTGAGAACGACTGAAGCAGCCATCACAACCGGATCAATAGAAGCCTGAGGCATGGAACCATGGGAGCCTCGGCCAAATAGTTTAACCTTCAGGCTATCAGAGATTGATGTTGCTGGGCCAGTGCACCAGCCTATGGTTCCAGCCTCCCCTACCATTACATGCTGCCCAAGTATAACATCAGGCCTTGGAAAATCTCTGGCAAGGCCGTCTCTGATCATCGCCGCTGCACCCTTTCCAGTTTCTTCAGCTGGCTGGAATAGCACCATCAGGGTGCCATTCCACTCATCCTGGATGTTCGCCATTATCTGCGAAGCTCCAAGCAGCCACGCCACATGCATGTCATGGCCACAAGCATGCATAACCGGGACATCCGTTCCAGATTCTTCCTTAGAAGTTACCATGCTTGCGTATGGAAGGCCGGTATCCTCCTTCACAGGCAGTGCATCCATGTCAGCTCTCAACATTACGCATGGCCCTTTTCCGTTCTGCATAATGCCGACAACGCCAGTGCCACCAATTCCGGTTCTTGTCCTGAAGCCAAATTTATCGATCAAATCAGAAACCAGGGAGGCTGTCCTTGTTTCTTGGAAAGACAACTCTGGATGAGAGTGGATATCCCTATATAATCTCTCAAGTTCGGGAAGGATAGATGCAGCTTTCATAGATATGTCTGCCCTGTTTATTTTACGCATCTTTCTGTCATCCTCCACGAGTTGCCCATTGCCTAAACCCATAAGAGATTTTAAATTTCCTATGTGTTCGGAACTTCAGATTTTGAAACCAGAAGAAATCAAAAATGATATAAAAGGTAAAGAATGGTTGACGATGTATTCCGAGGAGTCTCAGTCTTCAGTAGATTTTTCGCCCCTTGGTGTCAGCTTGCCTGAAGCAATGGCATCAAACATTTCTGTTATCTCTTCAACCGATTTTCCCTTGGTTTGTGGCATCAGATTGAAGAAAATGATTACAGCAATGACAGAAAGCACTCCGAAAACAACAAGGGACCCAGCTATGTGTATAGAATCATCCATAAGCGGGAAAATCTCCACAATTGCAAAATTGGCAATCCAGTCTATGAAAGCGATCAGGGACGCAAGAGTTCCGCGGTATTCAGTGGGGAAGTATTCGCCCTGGATGATCCAGCCTGTGCCACCAACACCAAATGCGAAGAAAACAATGAAGATTGACAAG
>JAVZLI010000164.1:0-2548 GCA_038883835.1 Thermoplasmataceae archaeon | reverse complement strand
CCAAGCAAGTTTTCCAGTGGGATCCAACCACTGATGAGCATGTCTTCAGGGGAATGAACAATAGCTACATCCTGGAGAAGAGAATAGCTGCCACGGCTGGTATGGCTGATCCCAAGGCAATTTATGATGAACTTTTCAAGAGGGCTAGAATAATTGAGATGATGCTGCGCAACAACATTCTGTCTTATTACAAAGTATACGAGCTTATAAAGACATTCTATCTGAAAGGAGAGGCCGCTGTCATGGCCATGAGGTGATCTTTTGTTTCAGGGAATCAAGATAAGAGCACTTGCGGGCATTGAGTTCAGCAATAGGGATGTCATAATGGCACTGATCTTTGCCGTTATGACTGGCATAGGGCTTTCTCTCTATCTGATATTTGGAAATATATATTACTCAGCAGTATCTGCGGTAGGAGCTTCAGGGGTCATATATGTCATTTTGAGGCCAATCCTGGAAAGGGATTCCATTAAGTCGGACATAAATTCCAATATACCATATTTCATAACCGCATTCGCAACCCTCTCTGTTAGTTCCGCCAATAGGATAGATCTCCTCGAAATACTTTCCAAGAAAGACAAGCTCGGAAAGATAGCAGGGGAGCTTGCAAAATTGGTAAATCTTGTCAGGAACTGGAAGAGAGGCCTCTCAGAAGCGGCAATGTTCATCTCCAAAAGGACACCGAGCGAGGTTTTTGAAGATTTTCTGGCTAGGCTTGGCCACGCGATAAACAGCGGCCAGGACTTTGAAGAATTTGTGAAGAACGAGGCAGAAACCGTTATGAACAATTTCGAGACCACCTACGTGTCTGCACTCTACGGCTTCGATCTTTACAAGGACATGTACGTTTCCCTCCTTTTATCATTCGCCTTCATGGTGACATTTGTCATGATAATGCCGATTCTCATTCCGATCAGCGTTATCTCAGTGTTGTCCTTGAGTTTGATAGCAATTTCGCTTGGTGAGCTGATGCTTGTCTACGGAATAAAGATGGTCCTCCCGAACGATCCAATTTGGCATGACACCGGAATCAAGACAGAACTTCAGCGCAGGATAGAAAGGCTCTTCATGCTTGCCGGAATAATCAGCTCGCTGTTGCTTATAGTGCTAATTCTGACCAGGACTGCCTACAGAATTCCATTCTACATTGACGTTTCCATAGTCGTCACGCCATTTGCGTGGCCGAGCCTTGTGGGTTCAAGGGAGGAAAAAAAGGTTGCAAAGAAGGATGAGATGTTCGGGAGCTTTATACGATCCCTCTCTGGATCGGCCTCTGCTAGAGGAAATATGGTAATCGATGCCCTTAAGGCAATCGTATTGCATGATTTTGGGACGCTAACAAACGACATCAAGAACCTGTACAAGCGTCTTGTGTATAGAATAAGCAACGTGGAGTCATGGAGATTCTTCAGCGCGGACACCGGCTCGCACCTAATTGAGGTATTCTCGGCAAGCTTTGTTGAAAGCATAGAGCTTGGTGCCGATGCCGCGAAAGCTGGGCAAGTTGTTGCGGACAATTTCGACAGGGTAATACGGCTCCGGAAAAGAAGGCATGCCTCTGTATCAAGCTATATCGGCGTAATATATGGTATCACAGGAGGCCTGGCATTTTCTCTTGCAATTGCATTTGGAGTGCTGGAAATTATAAACCAAGTGTTCAGCACTTTTGACATTTCCACGCTTAACTCATTTGGCATATTCGTATCACAACCCCCATCTACCATATTTACCATTGAGGCGTTCATAGTTATGATCCTCTACGTGCATGCTCTCATAGCCGGGATCGCATTGAAGGTGGCTGAAGGCGGAAAGGTGCTCCACAGCCTGCACCATTTTGTAATAATGGCATGGATTATTTCTGCAGTCATGTACGGCACACTTTACATAACACAGGTCATCCTTGGTGGAGCTCTTTGAATTGCATCATTGAATAGACAATAATTATAATATGGCATAACTGTTAGGGATTAAGGATGCCTGAAGACACTTCCAGCCAGGATGCTTCGGCAGAGTTGACATCGCTATTCTCCTCATCTGGAGAATGGCAGAGGCTACCAGATGATTTTCTTGAGAAGCTTGCGAATTATCTGGAGCGGTCGAAATCCTCCGGAACACTTAAAACTGGAGATATCGATTTCCTTGTCAAGAAAGCCGACCAGCTGAGGCATCTATCATACGCAGAGTTTTCTAAACTATGTGACATCATAGAAATTGTCACACCTGGGAATCAGCAGCTGGAAAAGCTGAAATTCCATAAACTATTCAACGCGGGGAAACATGAAAGGGCTGCAGATCTAATTGTCCAGGGAAAATTGACAGACATTGATAAAGACACCATCAGCGCGGTCATGGAACTTGACGTCCCTGAAAGCATTCTGGGAAAGCTTCTTCTTATCCTGGCAAGGAAGGGCGTATTTCCTGAATCTATCCTGTGGGAGTTTTTCAAATCTGGTGAAGCTCACCCGGAAAGGATAAACATATTGGGCGAAATGAATAAGTCAGGAGACAAAGACCTTGCTTTGCATCTGGCACTTGAATCACTAAAGAA
>JAVZLI010000163.1:0-2576 GCA_038883835.1 Thermoplasmataceae archaeon | reverse complement strand
CCTATCATCGCAACTCCGCCATCTTTCATGATGGTCTTTATGTCGGCATAGTCAAGATTTATGAGGCCTGTTCTTGTAATCATTTCGGTAATCCCTTTCATTGCCTCAGAAAGCACAGAATCTGCATATTGGAAAGCCTCTTGTATTGGCTTTTTAGGCACTTCCTTTAGCAACTTGTCATTTGGTATTGCTATGAGCGTGTCTGAATAGGAAGCCAGCTTTTCAAGGCCCATCATGGCGTTTTCCATCCTGACATGGCCCTCAGCGGTGAATGGCAGTGTTACTACTGAGATAACGAGTGCGCCTGCATTTTTGGCACATTTTGCAACAACCGGCGCAGCACCTGTTCCGGTTCCTCCTCCGAGACCACATGTTACAAAGGCAATATCCGTCTTCTGCACCATCTTCTGAATCCTGTCCAAATCTTCCATTGCGGCCTCTTCGCCAATTTGTGGAATTGCACCTGTTCCAAGGCCCCTTGTCCTCTTTTTTCCAATGAGCAGCCTCTTCTTTGTTGCTATTGTCATCAGGTGGTTTGCATCAGTGTTCACAGCTATTAGATCAGCACCGTCTATTCCCTCTGAAGAGAGGCGGTTTATTGTATTTGAACCCCCTCCTCCGCAACCTATGATCTTTATCTGCACCCGAAGCCTGCTGGCAATCTCAGCTATCTCCCTATCTTCAGGAGTTTCGTAAATCATCTCCATTTTAGGAATGCTGACTGTGTCAGCCTTATTTGAAGAAGCGGTTTTATATAGAATATCAAGTATGTCATCCATATGTCTGCTACTATGCTTTTATCATTATAATAATTTTTCGATGATTCCAGAACTACATTTGCGCTAATTTTAGGTATGCTTTAGCGCATTGGCCCTGGCTTTGGTCATTATTATTAATGAGCTCGCACATATTATTGATGAGATCAGGAAAGCGAGGGAAGTCGCAAATCCGAATGTATGAAAGGTTCCCTTCGGGATGCCTGATGATATTCCCAAGAATATGTTGTCAACGACTTCTGGTGGTATTTCAGCTACAAGTGTAAAGAAGACAAGTGTCAGACCTAGGACAGACCCAAGATTGGTCATTAGGGTTCTAATGCCTGAGGTTTCACCCCGCTTGTCCGCAGGAACAGACAGCATCGAAATCGTACTGTTTGGAGTGTAGAAGAAGCCATTCCCTCCGCCCGCTAATACCATTGGAATCGCCATCAGAGAAGGATAAGGAAAATATAGGACGAAAAGGGCAAGAATGATGCCCCCTGATGAAGCAAGGATTAGCCCAATTGTCTGCATAGCATGATCTGAAATCTTACCCTTAAGATAACCTGCAGCAAGGCTCATGACACCCATGGAACCTGCATAGGGGATCACCAGTATGCCAGCATCAAATGCCGTGAGGCCCATAGGCCCCTGAAAGAACATAATAAGGCCAAAAAGAATTGAAAATCTCAGCACTGTACCAGTTATAAGCGCATAGGTCGCAGATGAGAATGCCCTTATCTTAAAAAGCGCTGGGTCTATTATTGGCTTTTTTGTGCGAAGATCGGCTATTATAAATATAATGAAGAGCAGTATCACCGAAACCATGCCCAGTATTAAGGAATAATTTGTAAAAGACTCTCCAGGTGCGAGAGTCATGAAGACGACAAGCGCCACGAGGAAGATGCTTAGTGACAGGGTTGATGGCAAGTCCATGTTAGCTTCCTTTCGATGATGAGACCCTTTTATCCAAGCCTGTGACATTAAGAATCCTGAAATTGCCAGAGGTATGTTGAATACAAAGATAAGCCTCCATGTTATCAGAGTGAGCACTCCGCCAATTACTGGACCTATTGTGGTACCCAGCGCTATCACTGCGGAGTTTATCCCCATGCCATTCCTCAGTTCCGAGGGTGACATTGCATCAGTTATTATGGCGAGGCTGTTGGAAAACAGCAAAGCCCCAGCAAATCCCTGAATAATTCTGCCGGAAAGGAGAATCACGCCGTCTGGTGACAGGGATGAAACCAATGAGCCAAAGGCAAAGAACACATATCCAGCAGAATAAAGCCTTTTTCTCCCAACGGAATCTGAATATTTCCCAAATGATGGTGTAAGCAAAGTCAGAACCATTCCATAGGATACTAGAACCCAGATTGCTTCAAGGAAAGAAATGTGAAGCCCTCTGATTACTGCGGGAATTCCGATAAGCAAGGATGATGAATTTACTACAGATAGAAAAGATCCAGTGCTTGTAACTGAAATTATTCTTTTTGCGTACGGGTCCAATCCATATCAGTCATGGGGGATTGATTCAACTATCTTAAAGTATGTTGCAATAACCCTAATGATGGATTCCAGGGAAATAGGACAATTGCTTCTTGATAGGGGTGCTGTGAAATTCGGGGATTTCTTGCTCACCTCGGGTAAGAGATCTAGCTATTATGTGGATATAAAGGATGCTGCAACTGATCCGGCAGTCCTAACGATAATTGCAGATGCCATAAAGCAAAGGCTTTCAGCATCTTTCATAGCTGGTGTTGAGCTTGGGGCTGTGCCTATCCTTGTCGCCGTGGCACTTATGTCTAATACAAGATA
>JAVZLI010000162.1:0-2709 GCA_038883835.1 Thermoplasmataceae archaeon | reverse complement strand
TGGACTTATTGGAAGGGCAAAGTCAGGTCTACGCAACGTTCTTTTTTTCTATATGATTTACCCGCTCTCTCTGGCTATTATGTTCGTTTCAGCTTCTTCGAATATATCTCTCAATACATTTCAGGGAGCCTTCAAGGGAGCCCCACTTCCAGTGTTGTCCTCATCAACGCTCAGTACCTTCTTGCATAATTTGAGCCTGAATTTTTCATCTTTTGCTCAAATCAGACCCATTCTCACCAGTACCACATTTTACGCCTACGTGGTCGATTCTGCAATATCCTTCGGCATAGCTGGATATATTATCACTCTGGCCTCTAGAAGACAACGGTCCAATTCGCATCTGAAGAACCACATTCTTTTGAGCGCTGTCGGAGCGCTTGCATCTGCTGTAGGCTACTTATTCTTCGTAGAATTTGCAATTTATCTATTCCCCGTGCTGGGGGCATCATTCACGCCCGTATACACCCCTTTGATTTACGCTGCCGCAGCTGGCTTCATTCTCTCTCTTCTTTCCCGTATCAAAGTTCCAGAAGAGAATGTGCCAGTAGTAAATCAGCCAGGTGTGGATCAAAGAACGCAGGATATTGGCCGCGAAGTCAAGGTGGAAACGGTCAGGCCTGACGTTAATTGGGATTCAATCTTTGATATGAGGGGAACCAAGGAAAAGCTTATGGCAGTAGCAGAGGAAATTACGGAGGAAAAGAAAGCCTATGGAGTTCTGCTGTTTGGCCCTCCAGGAACAGGAAAGACCATGATTTCCAAGGCCCTTGCCTCAAAATTGAACTGGAGATTTGTTGAATTCAATGTTGCAGATATATTGAGCCCCTGGTATGGAATGGCTGAAAAAAATCTTGATTCATTTTTCCAGAAGGTGCAGCTCGTCTCTCCAGTTGTTGTTTTTATGGACGAGATTGAGGGCTTAATGCTCGGTAGAAGCTCTCAGGAAATGCAGGAATCAACAAGGCGCCTCGTGAATATATTTTTGACAAGGATTCAGGATTTTCACAACAGGAAAATCCAGGTTTGTTTCATAGGAGCAACTAACCTGCCGGAGGAAATAGATGAGGCTCTCCTGCGCCCTGGAAGATTTGATGAGGTAGTATATGTCCCCCTGCCTGATAGGGAAGGAAGAATGGAAATATGGAAAGGCTACATTGGTGCAGAGGGCATGGATTATGGGAAGCTTGCGGACAAGTCACAGAGGTTCACTCCAGCTGATATCTCAAACCTGGTGCAGAAAGTGGCTCGGGACGCAAAGAAGGCTGGTAAGAAACCAGCAGAGGGAGATTACCTTAAGGCTCTGGAAAATTACAAGCCATCGGTCTCCTATTCGGCGCTTGACAGATACGAGGAAATCTCCAAGAAATACTCAAGGCAGAAACTTCAAACAAAGGATATGTACATTCCAGATGTGAAGTGGTCTGACGTAATTGGTCTCGATTCTGTGAAATCGCAGATAAAGGAAGCTATAGAGACGCCATTAAAGCACAAGGAGATGGCTGAGAAGCTTGGGATCAAGCCTGCGAAGGGAATACTTCTCTATGGCCCGCCAGGCACAGGAAAAACCATGCTTGCAAAGGCAGTGGCAAACGAACTCCGTACGTCCTTCATTCTTGTAACTGGCGATGAGCTCAGCAAGTCAGGCCCCTACAATGTTGCTAGCATGATACGGGAAAAGTTCAACATTGCTCGGGACAACTCTCCGTCAGTTGTTTTTATAGACGAGATTGACATGGTGGCCAGAAACCGTGCCAGCAGTGAGTGGAGAAATGCCCTCACGCAGATGCTTACAGAGATGGATGGCATTACCGCCCAGAGCGATGTTGTTGTAATTGGGGCAACAAATGTGCCGTGGGATTTAGATCCAGCCATAATGAGGGGCGGTCGACTTGAAAAGACTCTATATGTTCCCTTACCAGATTTGGAAACCCGTAAGCTTATGTTGAAAAATTTCCTCAACGGCATTGAAGTCTTGGATCCTGACCTATCCGAAATAGCAGCGCGGACTGAATACTTCTCCCCAGCAGATTTGAAGCTTTTGTCAGAGGAGGTAAGGAGGTCTCTATTCAACGAGGCCATAAAGACCAAATCCCCGAGGACAAAAATAGGCAAGGATGATCTCGAATCAGCTTTTGCAAAGATTAAGAAGACGACGGACTTGGAATATCTGAAACTCTACGATGAATTTTCCAGCGGAAGATAGCTGCCGGCAACCATCACTCTGCCACATAGGCATGCTTTATGGATGCTTCGGCAAGAGTGCCATTCAGCCTGGTTGTGCCGACTCTGGCTATTTGAATACCATTATGTTATAATCCAATTCAGTGGCGTGTGTAGAATCCGGAGTTTCTGGCATTGCATACATTTACAAGAAACCCTCCTGCATGATAAACCAAGGGAAGGCTGGGAGGCTGGTTAGGCATGTGCTGCCAATGTTAATGAGATAGTTAAAATAGGGAGTATTTCGATGCCTCTCCAGCGGGGCACATCGTTGTTAAATCTGTATAACATCAAGGAAACATATTATTAGAGCTTCTGCATAGGTTTCTGACCTTAATGCCGGGCGAACATGTTGAAAGGATCCTTGATTACGCAGATAAACTTGCAAAGTATGCTGAAGTCAGGTTCATGGAGATAAGGAGCACAAATACCTCAATGAGAAATGGGGAATTTGAGGGTTCAACCTTTGGAACTGATTCTGGGTATGCT
>JAVZLI010000161.1:0-2757 GCA_038883835.1 Thermoplasmataceae archaeon | reverse complement strand
ACACCGGGATTACCGAGACGGAAGCCCACAGGGCAGGATTTGATACGGACAGGATATTTGTCAAGGCTAAGAGCAAAGCTGCCTACTACAGTGGCGGGGAGGATGTGTACGTTAGCCTTCTCCTGGAGAAGAAAAGCAGGAAACTTCTTGGTGCACAGGTTATCTCCAAGGACACTGGAGCATGGAGACTGAACGCCCTAGCATTAGCGGTGCAGCAGGGTATCACGGCTGAGGATCTTCTTTTCGCAGATTTTGGATATTCCCCACCTTTTGGTCCCGTTTGGGATCCCATAATAATAGCTGGAAGCGTTGGAATGAGGGACTGAGGAAATAATTTATTTTCATTAGTGTGATGAAGTGCGGTGAATGTGATATTTTACACTCTGCTACTTCTACATCTTTTCTTTGCCATAATTTTCATTGGAGGATCATTTTTCATATGGATTGTGGTATGGCCTGCATCTTACCAGATCACAGGCGAGGAGAAGCAGCGTACACTTCTTGTGGGGAAAATAGCCAAGCGATTTGCCTACTTCACTCATGCGTCACTCATCATACTTGTTTCTACGGGATTGGCTCTCGGCTACTTCTATCTGGGAGGAAATATTGGAAATCTCTTTGCAACAGCAGGCGGAAGGATACTGCTATCCAAAGCTATTCTTGTCCTGATAATGATAATAACAATTTATGTTAACAACCTATATCATGGGCGTAAAATAACTAGGCTTGCAAGGGAAGGAAAGATTGCGGAAGTTCAAAGAATCAGAAAAATCACCCACCTAATTTCATTCGTGTCACTTGGTATGCTTATTGGAATAGTAGGTCTGGCAGTTGCCTTACAAATGTTCCAATAGGGCTGCCACAGCCAGCCTGATCCTTGCCAAATAGGAACAGGTCATTTAGCAGAGTGCGCTGGCATGTTGAATAATTTAATATCTAAAAACAAAAATTGAGGAGGATCTGACAGCCTAGCGAGCTGAGGCTGCAATCCTTTCTATCTCCTCTTTTTTATTGACTGCGAAAGAAGAGGCATCATTCCGGGCTGCGTTCATTATTTCGTCGGCAAGGCAGTTCGCAATAGGTTTCTTGCTCTTGAAGGACGCGTTTGTTGCGCCAATGGCTATATTCCTCAAGGCAACATCAACTCTTCTCGATGGAGAGACATCAACAGCCTTCGGAACCGCGATTCCACCATATTTCAACCTTGTTACCTCCTCCCTTGGAGCCGCATTTTCAATTGCATTTATCAGGATTTGTACCGGATTTTGTTTTGTTTTCTCAGCTACTATCTCGAATGCCTCTTTAAGGACTCTATAGGCGCTGTATTTCTTTCCTGTCCACTTCTCCGATCTCATCAATTTATTTAGAAGCCTCTCAACAGTGTTAACATTGCGCTTCCCGGCTGAGTAGCTTGAAAAGCGCCCACCACTGTGAAGATTGACGTTCCCTGTGAGGTTTATGTACTTGGCGATGCCCTCGTCGTGAACCTGAACCTCACTCACGGCATACTGTCCCAATATTTTCAGTTCAACCATTATCTCACCGTTTTCTCCTTTCTGCCCTTGACAAGTTCCAGCAGGGAGATGCCGTTTACCTTAACCACCTTATACCTGACCCCGGGGATGTCCCCCTTACTTCTCCCCTGTCGGCCTCTAATACCAGCAACCTCAACCTCGTCATGCTCGTCTATATAGTTTATTGCACCATCACCGGGAGCAAATGCGGTGATCTGCCGTCCGTTTTTTATAAGTTGAAGCTTCACGCACTTTCTTATTGCAGAGTTAGGCTGCTTTGCCTCTATTCCTATCTTTTCTATAACTATTCCCCTTGCAGCAGGAGCCCCCTCAAGCGGATCGCTCTTCTTCTTGAGCTGCAACACTCTTCTCTTGTATTTGCTGTCAGACCATCTGAACTTTTTCCGCACTGACTTTAGCTTACCGCCAGCGTTTTCTCCATTCGCCAATCTGTAATCACCTTCGTAATGAAACGTCAATCGATGTGGGCATGGTATATGCAAGTCAATATTTAATCACTTTGTTTACCGTTATTTCCATTCAGGTTCTTTTGAATGACTCTTATCGGGTTATCCCAAAGAGTGCTGCTGGAATGATCACCAAGAAGTGTGCTGAGGTCCTTGAGCTTTGAAATCCCCTCAAACCCTGATGGAACCTCATTAATACCCAGAAAGTCAGTTCCGAGTGCCACATGATCCCAGCCAAAGTTCTCTCCTATATACGATGCATGTTTTACAAGCTGGGCAATGCTTTTGTCTCCTCCCAACGTGGTGACTATCGCTGTTATTCCAATTATTCCTCCAGTGGAGACTATTGCATCAATAGCAGCGTCATCCAGATTCCTGGGATGATCCTGAATCTTTTTTACATTTCCGTGTGAAACTATAACAGGCTTGCTTGTTATGGAGCATACGTCAAGGACAGTCTGCTTGCTAGAGTGTGCAAGGTCTATGATGATCCCAAGTGAGTTGGCAATCTCCACGATCTCAGATCCTGAGCCTGTCAGGCCGTAATCCTTCCTAGACATGCATGAGGCTGCGAATTTGGTGTCATAATTCCATGTTAGCCCTAGGTTCCTGAGGCCGAGGTCGAATGCAAGATAAAGGTCATATGCATCTCTCAGGACATCTGTACCCTCAAGGCTGAGCAAAAACTTTTTCCCCTTCTGTGCCAGATCATCCTTCGTTCTTATTATTGAAGTGCCATACCTTCTGGAAATGAATTGATAGAAATTGAACTGGTC
>JAVZLI010000160.1:0-2758 GCA_038883835.1 Thermoplasmataceae archaeon | reverse complement strand
AGTGGTTAAGATAAGGAAGAACACATCTGCTGATTTGTACAGGAAGGGGGACAAGTACCGTAGGAGGATAATCAGGGAGTACAAGAACATGGGGTATAAAAGGTGGTCCTCATTTAACAACTACGGAATGAGGTGGCCGGAGACGGAAGGCATCTTCTCCGCTGTCAAGAGGAAGTTCGGGGAGAACACTCTCTAGATCAAAGAAAAGTCTGCTGGCAGAGAGTTACCAGAGATTCTGGGTATACGATGAAATAAGGGAATATGGAAATAAATACTTCACCGTTTCTTTAAAATGTGTAACAAATAGCCAGAAATCAATTTTAATTCACAGAAACAGCAGTCAACACACATAAGGCTATTCATTAAATACAGCAACTGGCTCGCTAAGCTTTAATATTCTCTGAGACATTCATTAACGTGATAACTGACGATACCCTCCGTGAAGGGATGCAAGCCCCAGGCATCGCTTTCACCGTACAGGAGAAGGTGCAGATTGCCAAGATTATCAAGAACTGCGGAATAAAGAAGGCACTAGTTGCATACCCTCCCGCTCACATATCAGAGGTTCAGGCAACAGAGAAGATAGTGTCAGACCATATATTTCCGGAGACTTTTGCACTTGGCAGGGCCATCAGAGAAGATGTTGACATCATTGCTGAAACTGGCTCAAACATTGCCCTTCACCTACCATTCAAGATAGAAAAGATCGATGAGGTTCTAGATTCCATAAGATACGCATCTACAAAGGGGAAAATCGTGGAAGTCGCCGTGGTTGATGTTATGAAATATGACATCAAAGACGTAATCAAGATAGCCAGAATGGTATCTGAAGCTGGAGCAGACATCGTACAGCTTCCAGATACTACAGGGACAGGGTCACCAAAGAAGATTAGAGCATTGTTTTCAGAAGCAAAAACTTCGCTTGATGTTGAAATAGAAGCGCACTGCCACAACGACGCGGGTGGAGCGGTTGCAAACGCCTACGCAGCTCTTGAGGGTGGAGCAGACTACGTTGATACAACGATTTACGGGATAGGAGAACGGAATGGCATTACAGATCTTGCATCACTTTTTAGTATTCTTGAATCAGAAGGCACATCTACAGGTATCGACGGTAATGCATTGAAGGAGGCGTATGGGAAGATCCTGGATGTTATACTAAGTAAAGCCGGTCCTGAATTTTTTGCACGTAATTTTCCTGTAGTAGGTGAGAATACCAGTACAAACACCGCGGGAACACATGTTGCGTACTCTGACATTTTCACTGCAGGTGGAATGAGCTTTAATGTATATACAGGAAAATCAATGATTAAACGGTTGCTAGAATTTTCCAAGATAAAGGCAGATGACCGAGCAGTTCAAAACATTCTCCTTGCTGTAAAAAACAGATCAGCGGAGACAGGAAAATGCGTAAAAAGTGACGAAATCATAAAAATGGCAGGTGACATTATTGGTGAGAGTCATTGAAATAGGTCAGATAGTTGCTGGCCCTACGGCTGGCCTACTGTTCTCTGAACTCGGGTATGAAGTCATAAAGATAGAGAAGCCGGGCGAGGGGGATATTGCACGCAGGCTCACAGGATCAAGCTCAGGCACTTTTCCGTTCTATAACAGGAACAAGAAGAGCATGGCTCTGGACCTTGGAAACCCCGAGGGAAGAGAGGTATTCCTGAGACTTGCCAAGGATTCTGATATTGTTATAGATAATTTAGGATACGGAGCTATGGAAAGGATGAACCTGTCCTACCAGGAACTTTCGTCACTGAATGAGAGGCTCATTTATCTCTCTATTAAGGGTTATGGTGCAGGACCAATGGAGAAAAGAAAATCTCTCGATTTTCCGATTGAAATACACAGCGGCGTTGCATATATGACAGGCCTTACAGACAGGCCAATGAGGCTAGGTGGTTCCATAATTGACATGGGTGCAGCAATGTTCGGTGTGATCCAAACGCTCAACGCATTGCTGGAGAGAGAAAAAACAGGAAAGGGGAAATTCATAGATATTGGTTTATTTGAAACGGCCATGTTCTTCATGGGGCAGCACATTGCAACATACCAGCTGAATAATAGAGCGCTTAAGCCGTTGAACGAGGAAGGATTTGCTTGGGCGATTTACGACTTCTTCGATACCAGCGATGGCAAGAAGGTCTTCATTGCTGTGACGACTGACGCACAGTGGAAGACTTTTTGCAGGGAGATGCAGCTTGATTTATGTGACCGGCCGGATCTGGAAAAGAACGAAGGGCGCTTTGCCAAGAAAGAAGAACTGCATTCACTGATCGAGAGCAGAACCTCAAAAATGAAGAAAGAGGACCTGATAAACTTCCTCCAGTCAAACAATATCGCATACGCTGAGCTAAAAACGCCGTGGGATCTCCTTTCAGACGAACAGGCTGTACGCAATCTTGTGAACGTGAGTTATCTTGGCAGGAACCTCAGAGTGCCGGTCATACCTGGTGGCGGAAAGAATACTGGCAATCCTCCCAGCATAGGTTGGAATACAAGGGAAATAATGAAAGAACTCGGATATTCCGATCAGGAAATCGACCAGCTAAACAGTAAAAGAGCGATTGCCTGCACAAGCTCTTAGTGTGGTGAAACCAACTTTTATATCAAATTCAGCAATCTGTAAACTGTAAATCATTTGTTAAACAATAAAAACCTTAGGATGCCAGAAGTCATAGTTATATAATCGGAAATATACTTACGAGGATACCAATAACCCAGTAAATTTCCTATAAAATGCATCTCTCTC
>JAVZLI010000159.1:0-2782 GCA_038883835.1 Thermoplasmataceae archaeon | reverse complement strand
AGTTTTTTCCACAACAACTGTTGTGTTTTCTAAATTCTATGTTTCACAAGCCCTTTATTTGTTTTCATTAATAGTTGACTTGGCAGCTGACTTTCTCTGGTTTGCATTTACAGTTCTCCTTATTCTTTCTGCAAGGAATATTCACGAGGGGAACCACGCAGGCTAAATGGATTTCTGGCGCTATTTGCCAGGCCCCCATTCAAGCCTTTAGCGGCTCAATGATGCCCATTATGACCCTAATCATATCGCTTCTCTTAGAATCGGCATCTCTGGTAGCAAACCTGGCTGTCACTGCAATGACGTATGTATTGAGAGTCGCCTCATCTATGTTTACCCTTATGTCACCCATAAATTTCGGCAATTCCTGGATCCCTTCAGTTATTTTCGGGGATACAGTTTCAAATGGAATATATTTTGGGACCTCGTACCTGGCTTTCACCGCGACGTCCTCCCGCCGCACTATGATAGACCCTTGGATCAGTATGCCATTTGGAATCTTTACTGTGTCCCCACTGTCCATCTGAATTGTTGTGTAGTTTATAGTAATGTCTTTCACGTAGCCCGTATAAGCAGTCGATTCTATTCTGTCCATTGAAAAATACTTCGGATACAAAACAGGAAAGGTACCGCCATACTGCCACATATTTACAGTCACATAGTCGTCGATCTTGAAAGGCCTAACTATTGTTAATAATATTCCTGCAAACTGGTTCGCAAGCACGGTCTGCGAAGCAAGCCCTACGATTACGCTGACTAATGAGCCCCCAAGTATCACTGATGTGACGTCAATGCCAAGAGATGCAATAGCCGCTACCGCAATGAGAAAATAACCGATCAGGCTTACAAAGAAAATTACTGGATGGGTCCTTGACCTGTCCGTGAATGTAGTAAGGTAGCGATAAATGAAGCTCCTGACTATTCTAAGGATAATATAGCCGACTACCGCAATAAGAACTGCATCCGAAATTCTAGTGAATTTTACGGGAATTATTGGCACCACAGTTGTTATGACATAGAAAAGCGACAGGACTGCAGCTAGGGTTAAAAACAAGATGATTACTGATCTGAGTATCTTCGCGCCGGAAAGAGCCATAAATTAAATTCACCCAGTCCTGACTGAAACCTTCAGCGAGATTCTGCACTGGCTGACCGGGATAAGTAGAATTTCATCCCAGCCTTCTCCTGCCCTTAAATTTTTTGATTCGATTATGTAAACTCCCTGGTCAACCCCCAAAAGCTTCCCCTCGAATGACATGCCGGGAGTCAGGCTAAGTTGAGCCTGGCCCAGGAGCCAGACCCTAACATCTGCACCAATATAATTCTCCAGCTTCATTCCCTGCATATTTACAGAGCATCTATATTTTCGAGCTTTTTTATTTTTTCTAGACCAACTGCAATGCCTACGAGAAATGCCGGAAAAACAAGGCTCCAGGCTAACTAGAAAAACGTACTAGTCTCTTCTAAGGTTACATTGCCCGCCTAATTCCCGAGCCGTTTCATAAACTGTCCTATTGCAGAAATTCCCTCCTTGATAGAATTATCATCGGTAGCGAATGAGATCCTGAAGTGCCTCTCACCTGAAGGGCCAAAGGCAGAACCTGGCGTTACAGCCACATTGTTCTCCTCAAGTAATTTTCGGCTGAATTCCACAGAATCAATATCTGGATCATAACCAGGGAATACATAGAACGTTCCCTCTGGTTTCCGAGCATGCAGGCCATCAATTTCAGAAAGCAATTGCATTACCAGATCTCGCCTGCTCTTGAAAATTTTACAGAATCTGGCAGGGGTCTCAGCATCGTCAAGGGCCTTTAGGGCAGCATACTGTGAAACGGAAGACGCGCATGTGATTGTCTGCTGCTGTATCTTGTTGCACGCATTTATGATTTCAGGCGAAGCGATCATATAACCTATCCGCCATCCAGTCATAGCATAACTCTTGGAAAAGCCGCCCATTGTAATAACCTTGTCATAATCTGATTCAAAAGATGCGGCATTATGCATCTGGCCTTCGAATATTATGTCCTCATAGATCTCATCACTTATAAGGTAAATATCGTGATCTCGCGCAAATTTAACCATCCTGCTTACCTGATCCCTAGAATAAACCTTCCCCGTTGGATTCGACGGATTGCAGAAAATTATTGCCTTAGTTCTTGGCGTGATTATTTGCTCTATTTTTTCGAAATCATAGTCATAATTATCCTCGTTCTCAATCAAAACTGGCTTTCCAGATTGTAGCTTGACAATCTCAGGATATGAGAGATAGGCAGGATCTCCTATTATCACCTCGTCTCCCGGATCTATCAAAGAGCCCAGTGCTAGATTTATCGAAAATTTTGTGGGCGTAATCATTACATTTTCTGCGTTCGTCCTTTTGTTGACTTTCCTTGAAAATATCTCAGCTACCTTCTCCCTGAGCTCTGGGATTCCCGCCGATGGTGTGTAGTGTGTAAAGCCTTTAAGCGCCATTTCCATAGAATATCTCGTAATGTGTTCAGGTGTAGTGAAATCAGGCTCTCCGATGCCAAAATTAATTATCTTCCTGCCTTTCTTCGAGAGCGTTGACACGAGGTTACTAAGTGATACCGTTTTTGATTCCTGTATATTCTGGACTCTTCTAGAGATCATTTTCATCCTATGCCACGGGCAAATATATTTTTATCATTTGGCAATAAGCAAAGAAGTATAGTCATGATTAATAGAAAACTTGCTGAAGATATCAAGTCTCTGATGCCCAATCCAGGAAACTCAACGAAGCCAGGCGAGCCGGTATCAATGT
>JAVZLI010000158.1:0-2787 GCA_038883835.1 Thermoplasmataceae archaeon | reverse complement strand
GTTATCCTTGCCACCACATGTTTGAGAGATTTCTTAATGGCAATAATTCTGGAAATATTATTCCCAAAAGTATTGACAATATGGCAGCTTAGGGTATGTGTATGTAAAATTTCCCAATTTTGAAAGGTTTATTTGAAGTTGAGAATTTCTATCTTGTTTACATTTAATCGAAATAGACAAGAATTTATATAACCATGACACATGTTTTCATATGGAACCGTGGAAGAAGACTTCAACCATAATCACGGCGGCGTCAATTGGGCATGTTTTGGAATGGTTTGATTACGGTGTATACGCCTACTTTGCCTCCGTAATCTCCGTAGTTATATTTGGCGGAAGTACTACAGGAGCTCTGCTTCTTACCTTCCTTGCCTATGGTATTGGCCTAGCTTTCAGGCCACTTGGCAGCATATTCTTTGCACATCTTGGCGACCGCAGAGGGCGCAAGTACGCATTGCTGGTGACTTTCTGGCTCATGGGTGCAGGCACGCTTCTTACAGGTCTTACTCCAACCTACGCAACCGCGGGGATTTTTGCAGGGATCCTTATCACGTTATTCAGGATAATGCAAGGATTCGGAGCCGGTGGCGAATGGGGCGGTGTTGGCTCCTATCTCGTCGAGCTCGGGGGGTCCAACAGAAGAGGTTTCTATTCATCGTTTCAGCAGGTTTTCATTCTGGCGTCTGTGTTGATTGGAGACCTTGTCGGCCTTTATTTCACAACTACTTTTCCAAAGGCGTTTCTTGACTCCATAGCATGGAGGATACCATTTATCGTCGGCGGCGCTCTTCTAATACCGGTTGCCTATTTGCTCAGGGCAGGTCTTCCAGAAACGTCACCATTCAAGACTGTTGAGGAAAAGAAAGAAGTTGTTAGGGTTCCCATAGCGAAGGTTTTTGTCAAGGAAAAGAGAGCGATGGTTCTTCAGCTGATAGGCATGCTGTTCACTCCTGTCACGTTCTACACCGTTTTGACGTATCTTCCAACGTATGTTGTAACTGAAACAAATTTGCCTCATAGTGCCGGGTTTACGTTGGTTGCAATTGGATCGATCGTTACTATCATCCTAATCCCCGTCTGGGGGTATCTCAGCGATGTTTACAAAACAAGGAGGACGTTTTTCCTGATTGCATCAATCGGCGGCGCAATACTTTCCTATCCGCTCTTCCTTTTGATGTCTACAGGGTCATTTGCTCTGGCGATTGTTGGAATAGTCATACTGCAGATTGTGCTATCCACTTACAACGGAACTATAAACGCCTTCATAGGGGAGAGTTTCCCCACCAATGATCGTTATTCCGGCTTCGTTCCCTACAATATTTCAACAGCTTACTCTGGCGGGTTTGCAGGTGCCATAGCTATCGCCCTCATTAGCGCGACTCACAATCCTCTTTCCCCATCATTCTACATGATAGGGGCTTGTGTCGCGTCTGCCATAGCAATATATTTCATGAAGGACGCGGCTAAACTCTCCAAGCTGCCAGAGACAGAATCTATATACTACAGCGATGTCCTTACAACGGAACAGAGGTGATATAATAGGAAACGTCCCTGATATTATCCATTCGAGTGCAGACACGGATAAATTAATTAATATTATTTATTATAAACATCTATGACAAAAAATCCTGAAGAAGGATACAAATCATTCTCATATCTTACGGCTGGCGAGGATTTCAAGCAGTTCAAACTGGTTTCAGAGATTAACAGAGTTGAGAGCCATGGTGTGCAACTCTCTAAAAACGAAAATGACAGGCTAAACAGGATCTTTGAAAAATATCCCGCAGTATCAATGCACGATCACCCATTCGTGCTGCCTGAAAATCTCTCTGACGTATATGAATACATAAAGAGAAACAGAATATTTTTCGGATATCAGGGCCTGCGCCGCTCTCGGCTATCCGGTGTGTTTGATGGCCTCCTCAATAGCTTTAACCTGGTTAATTCTAATCGTCCATGGAACTGGGACTCCGTCATAAGTGAGCTTGGCATGAGATTGTGTGACTTCGATCATCAGGACTTCGCCATGCAAGCAAGAGCCGTAGATGACATTATCAATGCACATAAAAATGGCAGGATTGCGGTGATACCTCATCTTGAAGGAGCTGGCATGATCGAGAATGACCTTGATCGGATTGATATTCTCTTTGGTCTAGGCGTCAGATGCATCGGCCTTGTCTACAGCGAGTCAAACTACCTAGGCTCTGGCTTCAAGGAGAAACGTGATGGAGGGCTTACTGATTTCGGCCTGGATGCTGTTGACAGGTTCAACAAGGTAGGAATGACAATCGACCTTGCCCATGTAGGTGATCTCACATCAATTGAGGCAATAGAGAGCAGCAGGAAGCCATGCCTCATAACACATGCCGGATGCAGGTCACTGTGGGGCACAAAGAGAATGAAGAGCGATGAGGTTTTGCATGCCCTGGCAGAGCGTGGCGGTGTTCTTGGGATAGAAGCGGCTCCACATACTACGCTGAGCCCAGATCACCCTAGGCATTCTCTGGAGAGCGTCATGGATCATTTCGAAAGGGCGGTAGAGGTAATGGGAATTGACCATGTGGGATTCGGTCCAGACACAATGTTTGGGGATCACGTGGGAATGCATCACCTCTTTGCCCGGGAACTTGGAATAAAAGGTGCCCTCTCGGCCGTGAAGTACGAAGAGGTGGAATTTGTAGATGGTCTCGAAAACCCGTCTGATTTTCCAAACATTGTTGCATACCTGGTGAAAAACGGATATTCTGATAATGAAATATCCAAGGCGATTGGCGGAAATGTAATTCG
>JAVZLI010000157.1:0-2789 GCA_038883835.1 Thermoplasmataceae archaeon | reverse complement strand
AATCTTAATGGAAATAAATCATTAAACGTTTCCCTACAGCCATCCTCAAGCGTCGGCGGGAATTCCAGCATTGTCAAAACCCCATCCTCATTAAAGAATCTTCCTGCGATAACAGAACAGGCCATATTCAAATCACTTTCAAGCAACGCGGATGCGCAGAAGTCAGTAACCTACAATTATAAGAGTTCCAATTTCACATTCACCTTCGAATCTGGGAACAAACCGCTTGCCAATACAACCGTGGCTGTTTTCCTGTTTGTAAACGGAAATGAATATCTCGATATTGTTAACACCGGCAGTCAGGGAACAGCCAACGTATCCTTCGCGTTAGGCGGAACTTACGAAGTTTTGCCCGAGGCCACGGATTTCAATGGTTCAATAGCATTGTTAAATACCACGACCCCCGCTTCCAAGCTGACTCTTAGTATGTCTGCTGACAGGCTTGGGGAAATTAACATAACCCTCCAGAATAATTTCTCTATACCGCTCCCAGACCCACATGGCCTTAGTATCTGGAATTACCTTCTTCCGATACCTTTTAACAGCAGTGCCATCCTCAAGCCGAACATAACATCCGCATTCTACATGGTTCCTTTTGCTGAGTACAATTTCTCATTCAATGAATCTGCATTTGTGCCATTTTCTAATATACCAGTTGACCTGAAGTCATCACCTGCTGAAAAGACTGTGTTTGTTGATCCATATCTCATTACGGCATCTTATAATTCATCCATCACACTCAATTTCACTACAAAAAGCGCTTCATATTACAATTCCACAACTATTTCACCCGGATCTGGATCGAAGTACTTCAGCGTCACTGCGGGTTCATATATTTCTGAAATGTTGTATGATGGAATCCTGCTGAACAGTACCTCCTATTCACTTTCTCCATCAGCTTTCCTGAAGAATATTTCTTTTACAGTTTCACCTGGAAAGCAATATAATAATAGCACTGAGGTCAAGTGGTTGATTCCACCGGACACACTTTACATCAATTTCTCATATGCAAGTGGTGGGGCCAAAGAGCTCCTTTCTGAGGTTGTGGTTTACTGCGATACAAAATACTTTGGGTTAGATGGAAACACGTACCTGGACATCAATGGCGCGAATGTTAACGTAATGGCCTCTGGCTCCAACATATCCCTAAAGGAATATTTCATGCTCGCTTCAAACAGCAAATACAATTTTAGCATAGTTGTTAATGACTTCGGTGGACAGCTTAACGGCAACACTCTGCTTAAGGTTAAGCTAGATTATTATACCTGGAAGATGGTGGGATAGCTATGGGGCTATTTTCGAACGATGGCAAGAAGGTAAGAAAGGTAAAGAACAGAGGCCGAACAAGAATATCAATCAGATCGCCACAGACAATAGAAACCGTCGTTGAGGTTCGGACTGTGGGTGACATTCCGCCCATGCTTGAGGTGAAGCGCCTTCTTGGTGAAAATGAGATCGTTAAGGCTTCGGCAGTAGCATACAATGCTGCCAGGTCAGATTATGCAAGATATTTCGGTTCAAAAAACACGTGGAACCACGGAGAGCGAGATTTCCTCATTTCGGAAATAGAATCTTTCAAAACAAAGGTTCCGGAGGTAGCCAGGGTGGATAGCACCAGCATCTTTGAAGCAGCGGAGTCCATACATCCAGAGAATGATCAGGCAAAGGCTAGAATGGCGGCACTCAAGAAACTCATCCTGCTATATCTGAACTACTATGAGAAAAGCAGATTCGGCCCCTCTGTGGAGTATTCTGGTGAAGAATTAATTGAACGGTTCTCTGACATTTACAATTATATTGATATCATGCCATTATATTTCTCAGGATCAGATATTCCCCCCAAGGGAGGCAATAAATGAGTTCAAGTCTAACCACGTCTCTCCTTGGATCACTATTGCAAAATTTTGAGACCCAGGTGGTTAAGGATCCCTTCATGCTTCTTGGGTTCCTGGTACCTATCCTTATAATTTTTTTCGTTTCTATAGGTGTCAGGCTGATGGCCCGAAGAACTAAAATAGATTCTGCCCCAACAATGGAGCAGAAGCGTGAAAAATTTATCATTCCAAGGGACTTTTTTAACGTTGAACTGGAAGAGATCAAGTTAGGAAACTTTGAAAGATTTCTGGGGCCGATAGAGTCAGAGCTAAAATATCTCAATGATTCTTACAGATATTTCCAGGCATTGCTTAAGAGATATAGAAAATACACCGGGATGGCTGGAAGTTCATTGAAGAGAAGAAAGAGAAGGGGAGAGAAGGGGCGCATTGAAGCTTTCAATGAGATACTGAATCTATACAACCAGATCAGAAGATTGAAATTTGAGACCATCGAATTCCAGGAAAAGGAGGATTGAATAAAATGACACAGGAAGTCTTTGATACCCTGCAGCTCCGGAACTCAGTGAGGACTGTAGAGTCCATTATCGGGAAGAAAGTAATCGGATCTGAAAGGATAGTCAGGTACATGTTCATTGCCCTGCTCAGCAACAATCACATGCTGCTTGAAGGTGTCCCAGGACTTGCAAAGACAATGCTTGCGAGCGAATTTGCGAAGAACCTTTGCATGGATTTTAAGAGAATTCAGTTTACCCCTGACATGCTTCCTTCCGATATAACAGGAAGCATTATTTTCAATCTCGAGCTTAAAAAACTTGAATTCAGAAGAGGGCCAATATTTGCCAATGTGTTGCTGGCTGATGAAATTAACAGGACTCC
This sequence comes from Thermoplasmataceae archaeon, assembly GCA_038883835.1. Lineage (GTDB taxonomy): Archaea > Thermoplasmatota > Thermoplasmata > Thermoplasmatales > Thermoplasmataceae > UBA447. The sequence continues at coordinate 75 of JAVZLI010000157.1, read as the reverse complement.
AGCCAAGGTCCAGTCAGCCCTTTTGGAAGGGATGGAGGAAAAGAAGGTATCAGTGGGCGGTGAGGACTACCCCTT
>JAVZLI010000156.1:0-2811 GCA_038883835.1 Thermoplasmataceae archaeon | reverse complement strand
TTGCCCGTAGGTACCCTGACCATTATGTGGTCTCATTGTTGAAAACCAGAAGCTACAAGAAGCTTGTAAAGTTCCTAAATGAAAATGCGCCTATTCTCAATTCACCTTCGGTCATTGATTCAATTGGTTTCTATAGCAGAACCGATGAAGTATTAAAACCAATAGAGGAATTGCTCACGACTAACAAAGATATCCCATCCCTAAGGGAACTGATGGCGGTGCTCAGAGGTGTCCCCCGGATTCATTACCAGGACTTCATCGACACACACTCCAAATTCCTTGAATTTTACGCTTTTTCCGCTTCCAGGTTCAGCAGGATGTCAACCTATGTCCCACCTATGAATAAATTGCCGCAGGACAAAGATGTAGCTGCTATTCTCAATGCAATCACCGAAATAGAAAAGAGCCCAAGGGCGAGGCCAGACCTGCTGGATTATCCAGAGTATATGTTTCCACTTTCAAGAAAACTTGCAGACATGAAGATGGCAGATGCAGCTATCCAGCAGTTAGCCCTCTCGCCCCACGATGAGAATGACCCCTTTTACAACCACATTAAAGGCCTCTCGGAATTCGCACGCGACAATTACCAACTGGCACTGAAATTTTCTGAAAAGGCTTTGGACTCCATGTTCAATCTAGAATTCGCTGAGTTGCAGGCTGCTTCCTACATATTTTTGGGGGAATCAAAGCAGGCAAGAAAGCTGTTTGATAGGCTCACTGAGAACGGAATGTTTCATCAGATGGACTTCAGGCTTATTTATGAAGCCGTTCGCTCCAAGGGAGCATGGGTTTTGCTTGAAGGAATAACCGATGACCTGAATTCAAGAGAGAGCCCTGACCCCTGGCTGCACAGGCTTCTGAGAGATGCATTGTTGCAGAAAGGAAAGGCGGATCAAAGCCTTGCCCATTCGGCCTACCTGTTCAGGACAAATCAGTATATGGAAGAAGACGTGGACAGGCACGTTAGCATCCTAAGGTCATCCAGCCGCCAGAACGAGGTCCTGCCATTCCTCCAGGACATGGAGACGGAGACAAGTTCTCCAGGCGTGCCGCTAAGGATCGCTGAGTATTTCTTCGACCTGAAGGACTATAAATCTGCCCTTAAAGCTTTTAAAACAGCCATTGAAAGGGGGTCAGACCTGGCCTCGGATGGAAGGTTCATACTCTGCCTTATTGAGACAAATCAGGTAGATGAAGCTGAGAAGTTTCTTAAGGGGCATGAGGCACAGCCTGAGATCATGATCAGAATTTACCAAAAGAAATCAAGGATTCCGGAAGTGCTTGCGCTATTGGACAAATACAAGGGAGATATCGATTCTCACAAGGAAATGTATCGCTATGCTGCAGAGACCCTATGGTACAACACTGACATAAGAGAGTTCCTCGTTAACCTATTCAGGGAAACCGGAGCAATATGGCTTGGCAAAGTTGTGGTGAGAAAGGCATTTGACAATGGCGACAGAGATACTGCACTTAAGATATGCCAGAATTTGTTGAAAATACAGCAGGATGATATAGAAATCAGGAAAATTCTTGTGGACATACTTGTCAAATCTGGAAACAGGAATGAGGCCATTGACACCATCCTAAGGGGCTTAAAATTCTACAAAGGGCCAGCAGACGCCATGGAGATGATCAATATCCTGTTTATGCTTTACTTCGAGGAAAGGGATTACAGTTCAATCATAAAATTTTACGAAACCAACCCTACCTATGTAGACGCCAAAAGTCTTCAGTACGTAATTAGAAGCTATATAGAAAACGAGAAATTTGAAATGGCGGAAAAGCTTTTGGGCAGATACGAGGGTACTGTGCTGTCAAAGGACACCCACCAGGAACTCATGGAAGACCTGAAATTTAAGAAAGATTTCCTTGACGTGGCACTTTACGTTTCACGGTTATTGAAGGCGGAATACAAGTCCGGAAAGGTATTCAACCGCCAGGAGGCTTTTTACAGGGCTAACATTCCCATAGAGAGAATTGAGGACGTATATAACTTTCTGGAGAGCAGGGATTTCTATTATGACATCAACGAGGAAAAGTATGAACTCTTATCCAGGGATGTTATACAGAGGGCTGTGAAGGAGTTGCCACTAGAGAGCATAAACGATCTCAAGATCAATGTAATATTCAACAATCTTGACCGCAAGGACCCTATCATAGCACGCAACCTCTATCTGTACATTCGGGATCAACTGGAAACCGCAAGAGCCCCTAAAACGAGGAACCCACACGTACTAAAGCAATTGAAGCTCGTGCTGAAGGATAAGGTAAGGCCTGAACCACTCCATGTTGCATACTATCTGAAAACGGGCATATCTGAGGCTCTTGACGTGTTATCCCTGATGAACTATATGAACAGGATCGATAAGGAAAGATACCAATGATGGGTTGGAATTATACACATAGGAGCGAAAGGGAGGAAATATTCATAGCTGTGGCGGCACTGACTGTAGCTTTCTTCATAGCTTATGCCAGGTTTGGCGCTGGTTTTCATGGGCCGGTTGGTGCGGCCATACTGCTTATCCAGAGTTTTCTTGCAGTCCTCGGAGGGTTTCTTTTCCACGAATTGTCCCACAGGGAAGTCGGAAGGCGTTTTGGAGCCTACACAAGATTTCAGATGTGGCCGTTTGGCATTCTGCTGGCTCTTGTCACATCCCTGGCTGGAATAATATTCGCTTTGCCGGGTGCTGTTACAATTTCAGGCCTGTACGACAGGGAAAAAATAGGAAAAGTGGCTGCTGCCGGGCCTGGAGCAAATCTTCTTTTCGGGGTTGCAAGCCTCATTGTAGGTTCCCTTTTGTTTTTCGT
>JAVZLI010000155.1:0-2831 GCA_038883835.1 Thermoplasmataceae archaeon | reverse complement strand
GTTTCCTTGCTACATTGAATAATCTTTCTAATAAACATCACAATTCAATGAGCACAGCAATAAAAAGCGGGCTAGCTTCCCATACCTTATTTCAATTCCCTGAATCATCTGAGAAAGCGGCCTTTAATTTTCGGCAAAAGTCACAGAGCATTGGGCAATTGCTCAGTAAGCACCTTTGCGTGTTTCAAATAAAGTTGAACGCGCGGTAGCCGCATAAAAGGGCTTAATATTCAAGAAGATGCTCTAATTGATCAATTCGCCTCGCGACGCTCAAAAATATCCTTTCTATTCCTTTGTTCCTCTATTGATAGGAATATTTGCCGATTCAATGATCCTTTTAGATCAAAAATTGATTGAACCATGGCCAAGCAACATTCACATTGCCATTCCAGATGTTCTATCCTGGCACTACCTCAGAACCCAAATTCCAGAATCCACCTAACATATGGCAATTTCAGCACAGTAGATCAGGAAGCCACATAACGTGCAGAGGCATTTTATTGAATAGTTTTATGCACGCGGTTTGCATAAATGCAGTATGAAATTTGATTTTTCAAAAATATATCTGACAGGGGACGTCAACTATTTTCTTGACGACAGGCCCTTGAGGTCAATTCTTGAATTTATCAAATTTAGATCGCAGGGCAAGCTTCCCGAAATTGGAAGATTCGTAGCCAGTGAAATTATGGAAGATTCTCTCTTCATTGATCATTACGGGAAACCTGTTCTTGAAACCTGGAGCGTTCTGGATGAAAGGGTAGATCGAGTGTGGATTTCAAGGACCCAAACACATATGATCGAAAGCTTGCTGGAAATGGATGTTGTGAACAGCGTAATAGGTGGCGATCTTCTCTACCATTTCATTTCAGGCTATCTGATCTCTGACTCGGGACTATTTTGCACACTTACCCTCACAGCGCAAACTGCCTATGCCCTGAGGAAGTATGGCGGTAAATGGGCAAGTGCGTTCCTGGACAAATACGTCGGCCCACATGGCTGGCTCGGTGCTACCTTTTACACAGAGATACAGGGTGGAAGTGATCTCGGGTCTAACAGGACACTTGCCATAAGAACCGGAGAAAATTACACACTGAATGGCGAGAACAAGTACTTCGCCAGCAATGCAGGCCTGGCAGATGGAGCCATTGTTACAGCCAGGACAGAAGGATCAAGGCCAGGTGCCAAAGGGATTGCAGCATTCTTTGTCCCTGCGCTTAGGAGTGATGGCAGCCTAAACTTCGAGATACGCAGAATCAAGGACAAACTTGGCACAATACTGGTGCCTACCGGCGAGGTGGTACTGAAAAATTCAGAGGGGTATATGCTTGGATCGGAGGAGAATGGGATATACATTTCGCTCGAAATACTTGAAATATCCAGGATAGATGATGCCATAGCCGCAGTTGGCATTGCAAGGAAAGCTCTCTGGGAAGCATACAGATACGCTAGGAGAAGAATGGCATTCGGCAAACCCATTTGCGATCATCCGCTGCTGAAACGCGATTTGATGGAAATGGAATCAGAAGTGGTGGCATCGCTTGTGATCTCCCTTTTGGCTGCGAATGCGTTTTCTCTGAGCGCAAAGGTGATGCCCCCATACAACAATGATTACCACTTTGCAAGGGCTCTTACGCATATTGCAAAGAACATAGCTTCTTGGTCAAGTGATTATGTCACCAGGTATGCAATGGAGGTTTTTGGAGGCAGGGGGTTCTTACATGAGTTTCCCGTTGAGAAATTCCATAGAGATTCCATTGTTACCTCGCTATGGGAGGGTACAAGCAATATTCAGGCACTTGATTTCATCGAGTTGATCACAAAAAAGAATGCTGCCCAGCTGATCTTTTCAGATCTAGAGAACGTAATATCGCGCCTAAAGGGCAATGATTCTGAGATTGCTTCTTCCGCCTACAGGAAATTGAAGGAGAAATTTGAAAAGTATTTTGGAACTGGGAATACGGAATATTTTGCCAAGGACCTCCTGGACTCCTTTGGCCACACATTGGCACTCACCTATATGCTTCTGGTGTCGGAAGTAACAGGCGACAATGGGATTCATGATTCTGCAATTATATTCTACCACCGCCGCTTCACTAATGGGTTTCCACCTGATTTTGATTTTGAGCGATACTCCTCATGCCTCGAGTGGATGGATAAACCTTCCCGCTAAAGGAAGAAACTGAATCTGTGGATAACGATCTGCAGAAGTTCTCCCATCTTTTAAGGATCTGGGTAACGCAGGCGACTAGAAGAAAACAACAACGCACATAGAAACGGAATTGGTAAACCAAAGGATTTTCATGGCAAATGGGCAGGGTGAGGAAACGCCTGCAGGAGTGTCAGGCCGCCAAAAATCAGTGCGATCAGCAGATAAACCACAATGATAATAATCCACGCCACAATGGCCACGAAGAAACCGTTTATCCAGCCAGTGTTGAGCATTGTCTTTATCACATATACCATTCCAATGAGCCCAAAGAGCATTCCTACTATGGGGGTGAGAAGGCTGAAAATCACAAACAAGAAGGCAAACGCTATGATGGCAATTACCGATATCGCGGCACCCCTCCCTACACTGATTCTCTTGTTCAATACCACGGAGGCACTCAATTTTACGGCATAGCCATCAATAATAAGGGCAATGACAAGAGCTATAAGGAATACGGATAATCCAAGCAAGGTCTGGAACGGGAGGCTTAGCACGCCTTCACAACCCTAAGGTGATAATAAACATTCCCACGAAGCAGGTCAGAGCGTCCGGATCACAGCTTCAATGCCACCGCATGCCCTGTGCCACCTATATGGGAAGGCAAAATGATTCATCAGCCATA
>JAVZLI010000154.1:0-2851 GCA_038883835.1 Thermoplasmataceae archaeon | reverse complement strand
GGACGCAACAATGTTCTCAATGGTAATTTTCTCTCTTTCGCTCATATATAACCCCTTCCTTCACTATATAAGAGGGGTATTTAAAGGTGCTTTAGATTGTTTGGTTCAGGCATGCAATCCGAAAAGGTGCGGCTATGTAACTTTAAACAAAACGTATCAAGGACATGATGATTTATTCAGCAAGTGAAATGTGATCCTCGAAGGCACCCTATTGCGTACAATGTGCCTGCCAACAGGTATGCCTTTTGTTCATTTGACCTGATAAGACCATGCCGTTGCCTAATGCATATGCCTTAGAAGAAGGAAAAAGCAATGGCGCTTGCTATAGGCCTGCGAATGAAGCAATATTTGCCAGGTATTGGCTCAGCCCATGTTTAAGGCTTCTTTGGCTTCGTCGGTCATCATGCTTGGATTCCAGGGAGGATCCCAGACAAGTTCAATGTCTGCTGCTTCCACTCCGGGAAGGTTCTCGACTACACGCTGTGCCTCAGCCAGAATCCAAGGTGTAACAGGGCAGGTGGGTGCCGTCATTGTCATCCTTATGTAAACGCGATCTCCGTTGATCTGTACCTCATATACAAGCCCCAGATTAACAACGTCCATGCCAATTTCTGGATCAGAGACCTGCTTCAGGGCTTCCATTATCTCTTCCTTCGTTACCATGGGAACCATCTAATCATTGTTGGTTAGTACTTAACCATTGTGTGTGAAAGTACGGAACGTAAGCCCGTATTTCTCTGGAGACATTCGGGGTATGAACGCGTTTCTGACGCATTCCACTATAAGCTGGTCCCTCCTGACTTTTCCCTTGGAGAACATTCCAATGGCCCCAATTGTCTGCCCTATGTCCCTGGCACCATACAACTCCATAACAGCCTGCGACAGGTCCATGCCCTGTTTCACAGATTCCTGTACTCCCGGTGGGATCTGAAATGCAGAGCTGTAGCCCCTTGTAAGGTTTCCGAATCTATCCACAACTGAACACACATGCATATCAAATGAGTCACTGGTAACCGGGTCTCTGAAAATACCGGCTTCAATTCCAATTCCGTAGTCCCTGTCAGACAGAGATCGTATTGCCCTGTCAACGGAACTGGTAATGATATCAGTGCCAAATGGCTGATTGCTAGAACCTTGCGGCACAGTTACCATTTGAATGTCTAAGTTTCTCATAAGCCCTGAAATAGCCTTCCTAGTTGCTTCGACCTTAAGCATGTTTCCAGTCTCAACTCCTATCCTAACGGGTGTGCGCCTCCTTCCAGATGGGGTGATTTCTCCGGACGCTATCCTGGTAGAGCTGATCGGGAAAAGGTCATCTGCCAGGGTGTAAGGCACTAAAACAACAGTAATCGGCTGAAGGCCCCTGGAAATGCGGGTCTTGTTGATCCTTTCCACCTTTTCATAGGTTTCGGGAGAAACGACTATGTGTGAATAATCCTGGGATGTTTCAGTGTTTCCCTGTGATGATTCCAGGGGAAGTATCTGGTATACACCCTTTTCTGAGTCCAAAAATTTTCTGAGTGCCCGTTCTCTTGCAGCATATGGTTTTCCCTTGTAGACCTTATGCTCCTCAAGGTAGCTGTCTGTTGTCAAGCCTATAATAACCGGATTCCCAGTATTAATAGCCGCCCTGAGGAGGTTTTTATGCCCTTTATGGAGGGTATTGAAGGTGCCGCCAACTACCGTATACATGTTCAGGCTGCGTTGATCGTCTCTATCCTATGTTCAATGATTTGGGCAATTTTGGAAATTCCTTCTGAAATCTGATCCTCCGTGGGGAAGGTGAAGTTAAGTCTCATGGCGTTCCCCTGGCTCCTTGAAGGGGAGAAAGAATTTCCACTTACATACGAAACGCCATTCTGGACAGCTTCCATCAGCATCTCGGTTGTATTAATCTTGGGGTGGGTTCGTGCCCAGACAAACATGCCTCCACTTGGATGAGACCATGAAGATCCCTCTGGGAAAAACTCATCCAGCGCTTTCAACATCGCATCCCTTTTCTTTCTGTACATGCCTACAGCCCTAGGTATCATCCTCTTTATCACGTTTTTCTTAAGATACAGCCAGGCAACGTATTGGGAGAAGGTGCTGGAGGAAAGATCGAGTGCCTGTTTCAGGAGGTTGGCCCTGTTTGTATATGATTCCGGTGCAATGGTGAATCCGAGCCTGAATCCGGGGCACATTATCTTTGAGAATGTGCCAAGGTAGATCACACTGTCCTCTGTATCGAGCGATTTGATTGAAGGCACCCTTTGGCCTTCGAACCTCAACTCGCCATACGGATTATCCTCAACCACCGGAATTTCGTACTTATGTGATATCTCAAGCAGATGTTTCCTCCTCTCCAGACTCATTGTCAGGCCTGTTGGGTTTTGAAACGTTGGGATCGTGTATATAAATTTGGGCTTTCTGCCCTCCCTGGACAGTTTGATAATTTCTGCTTCAAGGTCTTCTGTGACCAACCCTTCATTGTCCATGGCTATTGAGTGCATATCAAGCTTGTTTGCATCAAAAGCAGAAATGGCTCCAACATATGTTGGCTCTTCTGTTATTACGGCGTCGCCTGGATTGGCCATAACCTTTGCGAGTTCGTATAATCCCTGCTGAGACCCTGAAGTCACAAGTATCTGCATTTCAGTTGCTGTTATTGATTCAGTCTCTTTAACAAGCCTGCCGATCTCCTGCCTCAGCTCATTCAAACCCCCGGTGTTGCCGTACTGCAATGCGAGGCTTCCATAGTTATCCATTATTTCGTTGATTATCTCTTTCAAATCTGAATATGGAAAGGACTCAGGGCTTGGCATGCCGCCACTGAGAGAAATAAAATTATTTGCCCTGGCATATTTCAGGA
>JAVZLI010000153.1:0-2875 GCA_038883835.1 Thermoplasmataceae archaeon | reverse complement strand
CTTGATTACCTGGATCAACTCGCAGATTCTATTGTCAGCATGAAACCTGCTCCCTCACATGAGTTCCTGATGAACCTGGCAATGGGCGAGGAAGTGGAGGACGATACCATAGAAAGACTCAAAAGATCCAGGAACCCAGTTGTTGCGGATCTCGTAAGATCATCGACGAGGGCAAGAGAATTAATGTTTTGGTACGTCAGAAATGGAAAGAACAGCAAGTTCTCCAAGGCATTCAACCCAGAAAGGTTTCAGGGCCTTCCGTTTTTAAGGCTCGTCCTGGCCTACAGAAGCATTGCACTATCAAAAAAGTAAGAGGCTAATCCCTCATTTTAATGGGTGCGTCAACGCCTTCTGAACCTGCTCTGGTTGCTGTAAGTGCTCCGTTGGCGCCCCCTATTTCCCTGCCAGCTCCGCGGAGATGAATTTCTCACAAACCTTCTGCCTTCATAAATTGCCGGGACACCAGAGAACTGTTCTTCATTGAGTTTAATGGAGCTCATCCTAATGTTAAGGTTGCGCTCGATATTTTCAATAAGTTCTATCTCATCATTCTCCACTATTGTAAGCGCCTGGCCTGCCCTGTTGAATCGCGCCGTCCTGCCGACACGATGCAGATATACTGTCGCATCCGATGGGACGTCAAAATTTATTATGTCTGTAACGTCCGTAATGTCGAGACCCCTTGCGGCTACGTTCGTGGCAATAAGCACAGGGGTAGTTTCTCTGAATTCCATGAGGGATTTTTCACGCTGTGCTTGGGTGAGGTCGCCATGCATGACGACTGAGTTGACGCCCATGTCTCGCATTATTTCGTAAAGCTTCTGGGCATCTCTCTTCTGTTCCACAAATATGATTGACTTCTCTGGAGAGTACTCGTTAAAGTATGCAAGCAGGGTGGATACCTTATTCCCGTTGTCAGAAACAACGAATGTATTGAATACGGATTCTACTACCGGCTTTTCATCAGAACTGAGGCTCACGTACTTGTAATTCTTCAAGAATTTCCCGGCAAGTTTCACAATGCCTTCGGGCATTGAAGCTGATAACATGAGGATCTGCCTCCTTTCGGGTATTTTTCTGATAATGTATTCAATGTCATCAATGAATCCCATGTCAAGCATTATGTCCGCCTCGTCGAGCACAAGTGTCCTGACGTTCTTCAGAGAAAGGTGGCCCCGTTTCATCAAATCAATTATTCTCCCGGGTGTCCCAACAACCATATCAACACCCTTGCTGAGTTCATCGATCTGCCTGTTTATGCTGGCGCCTCCATAAACTGTGGCAAGCCTAAAGGTCATGCCCTTCGACAAATCCAAGGCGACCTGGGAAACCTGCATTGCAAGTTCCCTCGTTGGAGTTATGACAAGACTTTCCATCATGTGGCTTCCAGCGGATGCCTCAATGATAGGAATGAGAAATGCTCCAGTCTTGCCCGACCCGGTCTTTGATCTCACAACGAGATCTGATCCCTTAAGGGCCTCGGGTATTGTGAGTTCTTGCACCTCAGTAGGTGAAAAGAACTCCATATCTGCTAGATTATCCAATAATTTCTTTTTCAGTAAAAATTTTCCAAATCGATCCATTTTCAAACACTTTCTCTTTGCAATAAAACATTCAATCTCTGATGTCTTAACGCAAGTACATTATGACATGCTATTAATGGTTTGCCTATTCAAACCCCATATTCTGATCCCCAAGCTCCAAGTGAGCCCATCGCGTCTAACTTTATGATAGTGCTCAGGAGTGTGAATTCTTTTCCTGAGTACTGTCCGCAGTGGTTATGCTCAGATAAAGTCTCACATAGGGGCTTAGAGACTTGAACATCTTAACCTGCGCCTTCTCAAGCTGTTCCTGAAATGTAGACTTGGCAACACCGGCAGCTTTAGCCAGTGAAGAGATGTTTGTCTGCCGGGGCATGTCAAAATAGCCTGATGAAAGCGCAATATCCAGCAACTTCAGCTGTCTTTCTGTCACACTGCCAAAAATAGAGCTAAGAGATAAGGTGAAAGATGTTCTGATTCCTTCAGGGAGCAAAGCTCTCTTGTTTAATATTTTAACGTCCCCAATGGCTGAATACCTCCCATAAACAGAATTGAGCCTTTCTGTATCCACTGCTATGACAGTTATCCGCTCTTCACCCCCACCATAATGAATAGGAGCTTCCCAGAGGCACTCATTGCTCTCTGCAATCCTTATGGTAGAGTTCCCCACATTGCACCTGCACGATAGCATCATGTTAAGGCTCCCCTGGCCGTGGTACATGTAGACAAGGTGTGTACCCAGTGTATTTTCAATTTCAGGCACAAACGACTTCAGATTCTCAAGATCATCCCTATCCCCATAGAATTCCAGATAATCAACATGGGAATTGCACCATCTCAGAAAAGTGATATTCGGAAACCTGTCGGAAAGCTTGCAGAAGGGATATGAATTCTTCAGGAGAAATTCAACTCGCTCCATACCGGTCACGACCGGTATTAAATTGATTAGGGGTTATTTAATTATTATCTTGAAGAAATATGGCGAACATAATTGTAGAGCACAGATGGAAAGAAAAGAACAAGGATGAGGCCTTCAAGGTTGTAGGCAGCATCGTCGACATGGCAAAGAATGGAAAGCTTCCCAGCGGTTTCTCCCTTAAATCTATCAACGTGATTGGGTCTGAGAACCGTGCAGTTTGCAACTGGGACGCACCTAGTGTAAATGACATGAAAGACCTGCTTGCAAAGGTCAACCCGCCCACCAAGCACGAAGTTTACGAAGCCATGAAAGTCTTTTAAACATAAAATAAACGCCCATAGAAACCTAATATTTTTTAAAATTCTCTGATTTTTTTCATTCTACTTGCTTACCAGGAAAATCATGCCTAATCCCT
>JAVZLI010000152.1:0-2874 GCA_038883835.1 Thermoplasmataceae archaeon | reverse complement strand
TTAGGCCTCCTTAAGGCTAACCTTGTGATTCACCGGCAAGCATAACGAGTCCTATTGCATGACATTCATTAAACATAAAGAAAGGAAGCTTATCATAAGTAGAATGATCTTGGCATGTTCTCGTTGCCCGAGGCTGTCGGTCCGATTCCCTCCAAAATGGCACCTGATTCCTGAAGGAACCGCCGTGCTTCGAAGAATGCCTTGACTCCGCTGGCCGCAGCTGTGACCGCCTGCCTATAAATCTTGTCTACTATATCACCGGCGCAGTATACTCCTGGGATGCCAGTTTTTACTTCATCTGTTGTAACTACATATCCATCAGGGTCAAGTTTCAGCTGACCCATTAGGAAATCGGTATTTGGCCTCTCGCCTATTGCTATGAATAAACCATCACAAGTGATGTTCTGTGTTGTTCCGAGCGCCTTATTTCTAACTGAAATGCCAGAAACCTTTTTATCGCCCAGAACTTCCACGACTTCGGTATTTAACATGACCTCGATCTTTCTGTCTGATCTAATCCGGTCCTGCAGCGTACGCCCACCTCTCAATGAAGGGCTTCTGTTTACAACGTATACTTTAGAGGAATAGCTGGAAAGTATGAGGGCATATTCAAGTGCTGTGTCTCCTCCGCCGACAACGGCAACGACCTTGTTCCGGTAAAGCGGGCCGTCGCAGGTGGCGCAACTGCTGACGCCGCGCCCAATCTTTTCTACCTCTGAAGGGAGCCCCAACCACTTAGGTGAAGCACCAGTAGCAATGATAATCGACCCGCACTGGTAGGTATTGAGCTCTGTTTGAACTGTAAATGGTGGCCCAGCTAAAAGCACCCTAGTGACTTTCTCATAGATGATCCTCGAACCAAATTTAACAGCCTGTTTCCTCATCTTCTCTATGAGATCGGGTCCGCTGATCCCATCCGGAAAACCCGGGTAATTCTCAACAATGGATGCAGTAGAAAGTTCACCTGCTGGCTCAATGGAGATTATTACTAGAGGATTCATGCCCTCCCTGGCGGCGTATATCGCCGCACTGAGTCCAGCTGCTCCGCCACCAATTATAATTAGGTTTTCCATGATCCCCGCCGTTTGCCTATGATCATAATAGAAGTTAAAGAAGTTATATTCTTTTTCCCAATATTCTAAGGAATATTCCCCCGGGAAAAGTTTTGCCAGCTGTAATGAAAATAATATTGTGTGCCTGATATGCTTATTTCATTATACCTTTCGATCACAGGATCTGCTAAACCTAGTTTTATCTGGATTCTGTGCCCCACCATGGCAGACCTGCCGTATTGACCCTGATCTTGATAATGTTAGCTAGAAAGAGTACAATTGCAATTATTAGAACCCATTCAGAAACAAATGAGATCACTCCATAACCATACGCGACTCTCCTTGCGATATCTCCCACCACCCTCAGTAGCACTGACGCGTTCATTGCATACAGTGGAAGTTTTGTCACCTTTTCGGTATCAACCCTAATTTTCAGGATAAGGGGGAAGATAACGGGGCTGTGCGAAATTATAAATGATCCGAGGAACCCTAGAGCAATGGAATGGGTTGCAGCGTCCATGAATCCTCTTGACACATTAACTTGAAGAGCGTAAAGAATGATCCCTAAAATCAACCACGCATATGACGACCTTATTCCGAGTCGCATATATGATTGCAATTTCCTGTTAACTTTAGATATCCTTATTGCAGGATCATGATAAAGTGAAATGAGTGCCATCCCTGACAGCGACGCCAACCCAGCATCAATTAGCATGTTTTCCACGATTCCCCGATACACAAGATTCCCTATGAACAGCGATACTGGCCCAAGCACAGATAGAATCTTCATCAAGCCGATCCATATGCCGGGTATCCCCCTCATCTGGCCAAGTTCAATTCTTTCCCCGAGAACATATATTATTGGGAAAGAAAGCATAAGTAGTGCCACCCCTGGGCTTTCAGTCGCTGAATGCAGTGTCTCCTCCACAGGTGAAAGGGCAAAAGCTAGAAGTGCCGCACCCATGATGAATTTCGCATCGTTGTTTCCTCCTATTTTTCTGGACACCATAAACCACATGAAGAGAAGGGCTGAAATGGTAACTAACACAGCCCCCGTAAATTTAAGAAAGGCAATAGAAGTTATGAAACCCACAGAAAATATAGCTATCCCACCAATAAAAGAGGGAATTATCAGCATGGAAATGGACAATGACCTTGCAACCTTGAAGCTGTTCATCATTTCCAATTTCTCTGCGAGAAGAAGCCCCCCAATGGCCCCATAGACCATCAGAAATGGATGCAGGCCAATTTGGGCTGCAAGGTTTGAGTCAAGGTAGAACCCATTCTGTGCTGATAACTTTGAAATGCCTATTAGTAGCCCAGCAACCAGGGTTGAGGCTACGGCCAGAAGAAACAAGACAACAGACCTTGATCTTTCCCTGGACGGATAAATGTTCAATTTACTGCCTGGCATTTCTGTCCACTGATCTCGCAGTTATATCCTTTCCATGAGATCGAGTCTCAGCATCAACGATGTCATAAATGTGAATAATCATTGAGCCAAATAAGACAACCATAGCTGGGATGAACAGGAACCTAAGGATCGGCACGTTGAGAGAGATAAAGAGAAGCGGCACTGCAATGTCTAGAAGCAAGATCTCAGTTTCTACCACCGGCAGGCTGAATTCTGTGGAACCAGAATAGGATGGGACCATGATATTTGTTATTCCGAAGACCATTGACAGCACAAAGCCAAAAAACCAGACGAGGGAAATGCTGTCGAAAGAGATGGACACAACGCCAAGCCCTCTGACCATCATAAGGACCGTTCCGGCAATAAGATATAAAAATGCCTGTGTGAAGTATTTTGTGTTCAATTTGA
>JAVZLI010000151.1:0-2875 GCA_038883835.1 Thermoplasmataceae archaeon | reverse complement strand
GGAGACCTTGGAATATTTCTCCAGAGGATGGTCATACTGATCCCGGCACTGGTGCTCATTGGAATAATCATATACTCAAGGCTCCATCTTCCAGAATCATATAGATGGCTCAACTTCAAGGGCAGGAAGGCTGAGGCTGAGAAGGAGGCACTCTCGCTTGGTCTTGACCAGAACGACTCCATAGCAGGAGCCCAGAAAAAAATCAACACCAAGATCAGTTACGCAGTGCTCGCCATGATGGCCCTATCTCAATATCTCACATTTGGCCTGATGGCATATATTGTGCCCTACTATGAGTTTGAAGGCGTGGTTGTTAGCTACCTCGTATTTTTTGGTGTCCTTGGATCATCTGTAGCAGGACCCATAGCTGGATGGCTCATCTCAAAGGGAAGAAAGAATTATTCCCTGTTAGCATATGCAGGCGGCTTCTTGACCGTGTGCATAATACTCCTCGAGGTGAATAATCTTGCAAACCTTGCCATATTTATTCCCCTTCTATTCATTAACATGGCGTTCAGCGAATTTGCATGGGCAAGCAGAACCACACTGGAGCCGGAGCTTTTTCCAACACCAGTCCGCGGCACATGGATCGGGCTGGTCAGGCTTGTCCCGATGATCGCATATCCTATAACAATCTACCTTTTCGCAAATTTCTCGCTCTTCCAGGAGATTCTGTCTAATGTGATACTATGGGCAATAGGCCTTGCCGGGGCACTTATCTGGTTCCTTGCAGGTATTGAGACGAGAAACTTGGATCTGGACTTTCAGGCTGGGGGAGATCAGTAAAACAACCTTTGGGTAGCTGTGTTAGAACTCAGCGCAAAAAAGCGTCCACGTCATTCATTACCCGTTTTTTTCCTCTTCCCACGTATTCTGCACTGTTTGATGCAAGCCCGTACTCAATATCCAGGAAGCCAGAAAGCAAGAGATATGTTTCAATTCTCTCATCCATGTTTTCTATGTCCAGCCCATAGTGATCCATTGCCAAGGCAGAAATATCGTGCCCATAGTCGTACTCAAGTTCCATAAAGTCCCAAGCGGGGTCGCCAAACCTGCATTCTGCCCAGTCTATTATTCCTGTAACCATTCCCATATCTATGTCAACGAGTATATTCCAGCCGCCAAAATCCCCATGGATAAATCTGTCTTTGAAATTGAACGATCTTGAGACCTCATCTATTCTGTCAAGGAAACGCTTAACCCTAGCCCAATCTAAGGAGTCGAAGGCGGAAATAGCTGCTTTTCTTATGTTCTCTATCCTTAGTGAAAGGTAATCACGCCACGGTTCTCTTCTGTGGCGTGAAATAACTTCCCTTATCTCTTTGCCAGTAATTGAGTGGATGCTCGTAAGAATTGATCCTAATTGCTTCATGAGATCAGAAAGAACCGGAGCTTCAACCTCTGTGATCGGATTGACTGTGCAGGTTGCAGCGTCGATTGATTCTGTAGTCATATTGCAGCCCTTAATATATCTATATGCTGCAGCGCTAACGTGAGAATTGCGCAAGACGGAAAAGTACTCTGGGACATCAACGGATATATTTCTCTTTATCCGTTTGAGGATTTCAGCCTCAAGTTCGATTCCATCCGACGCCGAGACTGATTTTGGAATTTTGACTATGAATTTCTGGTTTACAAGGAATACAATATTGTTCCATCCAGCTCGGATTTCCCTGACATTATCTATCCTTTCATCGGGGAGTATTTGTTTTATCAATTCTTCATGCTCTGTGCTGATCAACTTCATTGCAGAAATTGCTATATTGCAATAAAGATTTCAATTATATGGCCAATTTTTTCCAAAGCCACTCCCTTCTAGTATCTCTTGAATGGAAGATATGGCAGTTTTTCTCCATGGGGCGTATTACAATAACTCAACCCCAGTGAGTTATACAGTTCAGATTCAGAACAACACAGCAAATGTGACAACAGGTTCTGATCCTACACAAGTATCATTAGATCCTGAAATCCACATTGGAATCAAGAACAACGCTGTTTTTGTTATTCTGGAGGAAAGCATAACTTTAGGCAATGCGGGTATGAATTCCTTAGAAGTTGCTGCAATAGCAGCCGGTGAATTGACTATATTGGCTGCCGCAGACATAAGTTCAACGATCTCGGTTGCGTTGCCTTCAGCCGCTGCCTTGGCAGATGCATCTGGGCTGACTGTAGCTGCCTCTGATGCAGGTTCTGCTGCCGGATCAGTATCGTTGAGCATCTGATTGGGCGGAGCGGCTGCGGTTATCTTTGCCATAACAGATGCACTGGAGACTGATGATTTGATAAACCATCCCAATGGGCCATCCTTTACCATGTACGATTAGTTTGGAGTTGATTTCACCAACACTCCTGCCTGGGAATTTTGGGTATGGCCACCGCATGTTGGTTTCTATGGAGAACTTGGAGCGAAATACGGAGCATCTTATAGTGGCGTTGGTCTAAATGCCTATTACCCTTTTATAACAAGTTATTTGCTTCAAAAACAGTATTATAGTTTCATGCCGTATTATCAACCGCCGTGGTATTGATGTTCTCTCTATTCTCTGAAACCCATATTTTCTATATTTTTCTTAAGTGTATGAGGTGGAAATAGAATGCGCTTTCGAAAAGTTGGGTATCTCGTTATTGTTGTTGGAATAGTCCTCTTTATTTCTGGGGTTGCAATAAACCCGTATTTTCATAATATCTCCTCCAGTACGATTACAACTGCAAGATTCTCACAACTTACTCATTATGAAGATGGATTTTATGAAACGATAATTCCGTCGAATATGACAGCACAGATCACCAGTATAGATATAGCAGTGAATCCGACATCAAATGGACCAGGTAACGTATCTTATTTAGTTCCAGTTGAAGATCTTTCTGTTCTGAA
>JAVZLI010000150.1:0-2986 GCA_038883835.1 Thermoplasmataceae archaeon | reverse complement strand
GCATAGATTTGCCCCTTCTGTTCAAAGCTCTTTATTATAGTGGGGGCGAAGCCTGAAAGGTTGTATGAAGAATTGCTGGAAAGGACCGGTGTGAGGTTCAGCAAATAGCCTCCCTTGACAAATTCCGGAAGGGCGTCGTTTTCCATATAGAACACAGCAGGGCCGGATCCGGATGACAGTTCAGTCTGCAGTGTACCATAATAGTTGCTGGTAATTGGTACAAACTTCACAGTCACATTGGGATGCATGCTGTTAAATTGGTTGACCATCGCCTGGTCAAATGTATATTCTTCACCGCTTGAAACCCATCCTGAAAAGACAATGGATGGTTTCGTTGAGCTGTGCAGATACAGTTCAGCACCGCCTGCAGCCACTGCAATGACAACGACAGCGACCACTATGGCTATGATACCTTTTCTTTCCATCTTAACCACCATTTGACACTATACTAATGGACATTAGTATATAGGAACACATGTATTTGATTGTTTCTCTCAGATCACAACATCAGCAATATATTTAGAAAGAAATATGAAATTATTTCTTTGAATTAATGTCAGAGTTCCAGCTCTGTTCCATTGTACGGCAAAATTACCTGAAATTCAGCAAGGTCATCCAGAAGCTTTTCCCTGTTATCCCCATGGCATAACACAATGGTTTCTGGTGAGACCTCCTTGATAAATTTGAGGAGATCATCATGGCCTGCATGGGCAGAGAGATCGAAGAACTCAACCTGCTGGGCAGGCTTCAGAGGGGCTCCTGCTACATTTATCGTACCAGTCTCCAGGAGGCTCCTGCCGTTGGTGCCCTCTACCTGGTAACCTGTCAGGAAAATCGCACTCTTTGGATCGTCTGCAAGCCTTTGTATATAGTTCAGAACAGGCCCACCGTCGAGCATACCTGATGTTGTTATAATAACATCATTCTCAAGGGCAGCTTCCCTCATTCTGTGTCCTCTTATTTGATGAATTTTGCCTACGGCCCTCTTCAGTTCAGATCTTGATCTCAGGAAGCTCGGTGTGCTGAGGTAGATGCCAGTGATCTGGTTCCCCATTCCATCCACAGCTACCCTAAGGCCGCTATCTGCCAGGATCATTATCAACTCCTGCGTCCTTCCCACTGCGAAGGTTGGCAATATTACTTTCCCACCGTTCTCAACAACTTCCTTAACACGGGACCTAAGCCTGGCTACAACCTTGTCTCTATCCTCGTGCAGCCTGCCTGCATATGTACTTTCTATGATGAGGGTGTCCGCTTTCACAGCCCTGGCGCCATGCAGAAGAAATGTATCACGGGTATACAAGTCCCCAGTGACCAGTAATTTTCCCGAATTTTCGAATAGCCACATGCTGCTGCCAGGAATGTGCCCCGCACTGTATGGGGTTGCAGTCAGATTGCCAACTGTGGTTGATTCCCCATATCTGACCGTCCGCAGTGAGCCATATAGAGTAGATACATCATCCTCATTGAAACGTGCCGGATAACCCTCGAGGTCCATTATCTTGAGAGAATCTTCAAGGAGAGGCCTCATGCTGCTTGCAGTTAGGGCTGTAGCATAAAGATCGGGCGAGTCATTATGATAACATACAGGCAAAGCTCCGACATGATCGAGATGGGAGTGTGTGAGGAATATACCGTCAACTGGTTCATAAGGGAGGGGGTATTCGGGCGGCTTCTCAGGTATCACACCATAATCTACCATGAATGAGGTGCTGCTCATCTTTGCCTTAATTGCAAGCCTGCCAACTTCCTCTGCTCCACCAAGGAATTTTAATGATAATTTGCTCAAGCCCTAGCACCTTCCAGTCTCTTACTGCAACTACAGTGCCTCTCTTTTTGGATAAGTTTCACAGACTCCGTTATTATTGATGAAACCTTCTGCTCATTCTCCTTCATAACCTTGAACACTTCTGATGCATCCACTGGCTTTTCAGACCAGACATCGTAGTCTGTAACCGTTGCAAGAACGGAATAGCACATGCCCAACTCATCAGCCAGATTCACCTCAGGGACAAGGGTCATGCCAATGATATCAGCAAATTGCCTGTACATCCGCGATTCTGCCCTTGTCGAGAAACGCGGCCCTTCTATAGTAACATATGTCCCTCCAAGAAATGCCTTGCTGCCTTTAATCTGTGCAGCCTGATCATAAAGGATTCTGTTGATCTCAGGGCAGAATGGGTCAGCAGTTGATATGTGGTATACCTCTGGACCATCATAAAACGTGAGATCACGCTTCTTGGTGAAATCGATGTACTGATCCGGCACCACCACGCTCCCAGGAGGGAGCTCCTCTTTCAATGACCCTACGGCATTAACCCCGATGATCCTTTCGACGCCAAGCTCTTTTAATGCCCATATGTTTGCCCTGTAGTTCACCTTGTGGGGA
Source organism: Thermoplasmataceae archaeon (assembly GCA_038883835.1). Taxonomy (GTDB): domain Archaea; phylum Thermoplasmatota; class Thermoplasmata; order Thermoplasmatales; family Thermoplasmataceae; genus UBA447. Next base: position 597 of record JAVZLI010000150.1, on the reverse strand, counting down.
GGAATCTCGTGCTTCTTGCCATGGCGTGCGATAAAGGCTACCTCCTTTCCGGCTATCTTTCCTATTTCCACAGGCGCAGAAGGTTCGCCGAACCTGTTCTTGGCGTTCACCGACTCAACATTCTTCATAAGTGAATAGATGCCACTGCCACCAATTATTCCAATGTAAGCCATTTTACCACTGTGAAATCTCTACTCACATGCAACCATAATATTTAATTGCTTTTGGGAGTGAGAAACTACAGTTTCAGTTTTCTCATAACCTTCATTATGCCTGAACCATACTGGGCAGCCTTCTTTGGCCTCTTCACCAGCTCCTCTGGAAGGCCTGCCAATGTTGCAACCTGCCTGAGGATTTGCTTATTGCCGCCATCCCTAAGGTTCAATTCCCTGCTCATGGCAGATGGTATACTCTGTATACCGGACTCCAGATATGGCATCCTGACCTCCTTTCCAAAGTATTCTGCGATGCGGCGTTCCCTTGGAAGTGTTGTCCTAGAAAGTTTTTCCAAAGCTGAAATATTTGTTGATTCCCTTCCGTCTGTAAATCTGCGGTATCCGTAGAAAATCTCGTCTGAACCCTGGCCTGTCACAAGGC
>JAVZLI010000149.1:0-2997 GCA_038883835.1 Thermoplasmataceae archaeon | reverse complement strand
AGAGGCGGACATAGACAGTGCTCAGAAAAAACTCTCAACATACAGAGTGATTCTGGACTCAATGACCTTCTATGAGCTAGAGAATCCGGAGGAGATAAATTCTAAGAGGATTGCAAGAATAGCTAGGGGGTCCGGAAAGAGTGAACAGGACGTGAGAAATCTCCTGAGGGAATTTAAAACGATGAAGAACAACATAAAGATGCTTAAGGGAAACCGTGGGTTCAAGAAGATGCTCAGGAGCCAGATAAGAGGGGGGAACTTCAGTCTGGAGAACGTCCGGGAATTACAGGGCAGTTGATTCTAGCTTCCATCCTCCACACCAATATTTCCATGGATCAGTTTCCACATTTCCTCGCTTTTAACGCCCTTGATGATCGTGCCGCATATTTTATCCAGCACATCATTCTTTTGAGATTTCACAATATACGATATCGACTCAACCAGGCTCTTGCCCATTTCAGCCTTATTTAGAAGATGTTCCTTCAATCTATTTCGGTATGCCGAAACCACATCTTGAGGGCTGCTATCAATGTCTGAGGAGATGACATCGGCGGCAATTCTGGCTATCAGCATTGAGGTATCCAGGTCATTGGAAAAGATCGGATCCTGCAGGCCCAAAAGCTGCCCAGTAAGTATGACACTGCCAGATTGCAGGAAAAGGCCGGCCTTGAAGTTCTTTTCAACCTTTGTTACGAGGATAGAATCCCTGCCCTCATTGCATGAGCCTGCTGATTCCAAACCAGCATTGACAATTCCATGGCGCTTAGGCAGCTTCCAGGAATAGTCCATTTTCACCTCTTCAAAAAGAGATATTTCAGCTGATGCTGATGCGCCAGGTGTTTTGCGAGTGACACATATCTGGCGCTTCATATATGATCCATATGAAATGTAATCCTTCAGAATGCTGGCTGGCCTTGCAGCAATAACCATGCGAGATAGAGCCCGTTCCACCCTTGAGCCTTGGCGAAACACCGTCTCGAAGCCTCCAGCGACTTCCCTGATGCTGTCCACATCAGACCTTATTAGCAAGCTCGCACCTTCCATTACTGCAAGAGCTGCCATTTCCTTATCAAGCCTGTCCTGATCAAGAGTAGAGTGGATGCAGTCTCCACTGTTTCCATTTACACGGAATGTCATTGGGTCCCTGCTTCTGTCTAAGTATAGTTTTATCTCATCTAATCTGTGCAGGTTTAGAAGGTCTTCCGGTATATCCTTGGAAAATCCGAGAGTAATGCCCCCGACAGCTTCATTTGTATTTATGGGGGCACCAGCTTCGATCCTTGGGTCAAGTATTGTAACACTCAGACCTTTCTCCACAAGCTTCCTGGAAAGGTATGCGCTAGACGCGTCTATGCCAAGTACAAGAACATCTACCCTATCCAATTTAACGCCCCGGTGAAGTTTCTTGAATGGGAACGCGCAACAAACCTTACAGCCATCATGCGGACAACTCCCAAAGAATGGCTGCCCTAGTCGATCTATAATTTTAAATCTTTACCCGTATACAGATGAAACAAGTAGGTTCGCATGACGGAGAATTTTGATTATGACATTATAGTTGCTGGAGCTGGCCTATCCGGAAACACTGCTGCAATAATGGCATCCCGTTCCGGAAGGAATGTCTTGCTTCTTGACAGGAACCCGGAATACGAGGTTGGAAAAAAGACAGCATGGGGATGGATATGTGGTGACGCTGTTGCTGGTTCCCATATTGATTTCCTTCAGAAAAAGCTTGGAGTGAAATTCGGGCAGCCAGAGCTTGATAGAAAGGTTGACGGCGTCTACGCGATCTCTCCAGACCTAAAAACAAGATTCCTATTCGATGGACTTGGCTATACCTTAGATCGGCCGGAGTTTGAGGCAAAGCTTCTCTCCCTTGCAAAGAAATCTGGGGTCCATTATGAGAGCGAATTTGAGGTTGAAGGGCCACTCCTTGAGGGCAACAGGGTGGTCGGCGTATATGGAAAGGATAGCCATAAGCAGGAAAAGAAATACAGGGCAAAGGTTGTGATCGATGCCCTTGGAGTGTCCACGGTGCTTAGGAGAAAGTTGCCAGAAAATCCCTTTATAGATAGGGCAGTTGATATAGACGATATAGAATCAACGGGACGTTATATATATGAATTTGAGCTTGATCGCGAGGATCCCAATTACTTCGACCCGAACAACGCGCTTATCCATCTGAACAATGAAATGGCGCCGGGAGGCTATGGCTGGGTATTCCCCAAGAGCGGCAACAAGGTTAACATTGGGCTTGGCGTTCAGAAGAAGAGCCTCGACATAAGAAACCAGAAGCTTGGAAAATCAGACAATCTCCAATCCCTGATTGACAATTACGTGAAATGGAACCCAGTGCTGAAGAACCTCCGCCTTTTCAACAAGAATAATAACGGGAAAGGCAACTGGTCTGTCCCTGTTAGGAGGCAGATGGAAAGCCTCGTGATTGATGGGTACATGGGAGCTGGGGATAGCATGGTAATGCCTAACCCCATAAGTGCTGGTGGCATTGGCCCTGCACTGATTGCTGGCGTCCTCGCGGGAGAGAACGCAGCCAGGGCGGTCGAGGAGAAAGATACCACCATAAAGGGGTTGTGGAAGTACAATCTGGATTTCAACGAGGCATATGGGAAGCGGACAGCAGGGATGGAGGTTTTCAGGATCTACCTGCAATCACTAAACAATGACATCCTGAACTATGGTATGAGAAAATTCCTCACAACGAAGGAAGCATCAGATATTACCCTTGGCCTTGTGCCGGAGCTTTCCCTGGCATCCAAGTTTAAGATGGTGTTGAAAGGGGCAACCAACATAAGCGCCTTTTCTAACCTTGTCTTTGCAATGGGCAAGATGAAGGAGCTCAACAGCATATACAACAATTACCCCGAGAGGCCGGAGGAATTTCTGTCCTTCAAACACAAGGTGAGGGAAACAATAGAGGATGTCAAGAACAGGTTCAAGCCGAATCCCGTCTGATCCTGTTCCTTCCATAGTTGCAGT
>JAVZLI010000148.1:0-3074 GCA_038883835.1 Thermoplasmataceae archaeon | reverse complement strand
ATAATAATTCATTCTGCCACATTGTGGAGAACCAGTACGCTCAGATTTACAGAAAGCAGCAGTATGGCTTGGTGGGCAAACATTCTGCCGTAAAGGTCTGCCACTGGACTAAAAATGAGCTTTCCGGTGGGCAGGGCTGCTATAAGGGTGATTTCTACGGAATAAACTCACACCAGTGTATCCAGATGACACCAGCTCTCAATTCCTGCACTGAAAACTGTTCATTCTGCTGGCGCTTTCAAGGATTCGACAGCATGCACATTTCAGACGAGGACGATCCGGAATTTATTCTTGAGGAGTCCATTAAGGCACATCTAAGGCTTATTTCCGGATTCAAGGGTAATCCCAAAGTATCGGAGGAAAGATGGGAGGAGGCAACGCATCCCAAGCACATAGCCATATCACTTACCGGTGAGCCAACTCTCTATACCCGGCTTGGCGAATTCATAGCCTTAGCAAGAAAGAGGGGCTTCTCAACATTTCTTGTGACAAATGGCACCCTTCCAATGGTACTTGAGAAGCTTGATCCTCTCCCTACACAGCTTTATGTGACAGTAGCCGGGCCAACAAAGAAGATATTTAATGAAGTTCTTAACCCAGCCATAGGGAATGCATGGGAGAACTTCAACCGTACCATAGATTTGCTTCCCTCGCTTGACACTAGAAAAGTGATAAGGCATACGCTGGTAAGAAAGGTAAATATGCCATTTCTTGAGGAATATGCTTCACTTGACAGGAGGGCTGACCCACACTTCATCGAGTCAAAGGGGTACGTACACGTAGGGCAGAGTATCAACCGCCTTGGAATTGAGAATATGCCATCTCACGAGGAGATCCTTGAATTTTCCAGATCCTTGGGCGATATGACAGGTTTCAGGTTGTACAAGGACAGGAGGGATAGCAGAGTTGCGCTCCTTGCAAAGAATCCTGATGAATGCCGTATTGATTTCTCAGCAATCTGATTTGGTCTTTTTTGCGGATATCTAATATAATGTTACAATATTCACATTCATGCCTATTGATTTCACCATTTCGGAGGAACAACAACTCCTTAAGGAAACGGCTTCGGAATTCTCAAAGAAATATATAGAGCCAGCCGTAGAGAAAATGGTAAAGACACACAGATTGCCCTCTGACCTTATCAATGCAATGGCGAGACAGGGTTTCCTTGGCATGACTGTGCCGCAGGAATTTGGCGGCATGGGCGCGGATGCTGTTTCAACGGCCATTGTCGCAGAGGAAATAGCAAAGTTCGATACAACAGCATCAGTATCGGTACTGTTTCTTGTTGATAATGCCTGGTCATTCCTCTTGTCAAGATATGCATCCCGTGAACTCAAGGAAGAGATTATGCCAAGGATTGCCAAGGGCGAGATCATTACAGGTATTGCGTCCACAGAACCAAATTACGGTTCGGACATAGGCTCCATGACAACTATTGCCCAGAAGAGAGGGTCACATTATGAAATTAGGGGCGAGAAGTCCTATATTTCACTTGTCAGAGATATTAGGGAGAGGGGTGGCGGATACGTAACAGTATCGAAGACAGATGCCGGCAAAGGCACTGGAGGAGTTACCCTCTTCTATGTTCCCGATTCTCCTGACATAGAGATATCTGACCTTGAAGAGATGGGCAGAGAGGGCTCTTCATGGGGGACGCTCAGATTCAATGGGATAAACGTGCCTGAAAACAATGTGCTCGGACAGGTAAATGGCGGGTTCAAGATTATCCATGAGGGGTTTGAGTTCGCGAGGGGACTAATTTCAGTGATATGTGCAGCTGCGGCAGAGAGAGCTATTTCACGGTCTGTGGAGTACATGAAAGCTAGAAAGGCATTTGGAAAGGAGATTGGAAAGTTTGAAGGGCTGCAATTCACGCTCGCAGAACACGTGGCAAGGATCGAGGCGGCGAAAACTGTAGGCTATAAAGCACTCTGGATGTATGATGAAGAGCACAAAAATAGAAGGTTTTCAAGGTTCCAGGTAACAGAAGAGATTGCAATTGCGAAACTTCTCTCAACTACATGGGCATTCGAGGCTATCAATGACGCGCTTCAGTTTCATGGGGCCTATGGATACCTGAAGAACAACCCTCTTGACCTCGCCTTAAGGGCAATCCGTTCTTTCCAGCTTGCCGAAGGTTCTAGAGAGGTCATGAAGCTCATAATAGCTAGGGAAGCCCTGGGAAGGGATTTCTTCAGGGGTGATTGAATGGACGAGGAGGTTACCATCGACGATTTCAGAAGGTTGAAAATTGTTACGGCGAAGGTTGTTCAATGCGAAAAGATTCAGAAATCGAAGCGGCTCCTAAGGATTATAGTAGAGATTGGAAGTGAGAAGAGGCAGATCATATCCAGTATAGCAGATCACTATGAGCCTGAATCACTGGTGGGAAAAACCATCATTGTCCTGAAAAATTTGAAAAAGTCATCCTTTATGGGATACGAGAGTGAAGGCATGCTTTTGGCTGTGGAAAATGGGGACTTCCTGAGCCTTCTAACCACAGATAGGGAAACACCTCCTGGGTTGATGGTATCCTGATGTACAGCCCAGAGAGACTCAGGCCCACCAGGTTTGACGACCTGATCATTCCAGACTCCGCAAGGGCCCAGATCGTGAAATGGGCTGAGGGCTGGAAAAGTGGGATTCCTGGAAAGAAGTGCCTTATTTTATTTGGTCCGCCCGGCGTAGGAAAAACTACCGCCGCTATTGCAATTTCGCAGTACATGGGCGTTCCCTGCATCGAAATGAATGCCTCTGACGAGAGGAACGCAGACTCAATGAAGAGGATAGCCCTGATGGGTGCAACCTACAGAGACCTCATGGCAGTTGATGGAGATCGTACGGTTCAGCGTCTTATCCTTATAGACGAAGCTGACAATATTTTCGAAAGCAGGTCGGCAGCTCGTGGCGGTGATGCTGGAGGCCTTACGGAGCTGGCCAAGGTGGTACGTGAAACCAGGAATCCAGTTGTTATAACGCTGAACGACTTCTACAGCTTCAGGAGAAAGGCTCCGGGCCGGGAGATCATAGAGAACTCAGAGACATTGGAACTAAGGCAGTTTCGAAGAAAG
>JAVZLI010000147.1:0-3134 GCA_038883835.1 Thermoplasmataceae archaeon | reverse complement strand
ATGCGCAGGATCGAGCATTATATTAACTGTGCTGTTATTGTTATCAATCTCTCCGCCGTTGAATGGTGGGATATCAAAAGGTGGTTTATGTGAGCAAGATAAGAAAATTGAAGGCCAGGGAAGTTCTTGATTCGCGCGGCAATCCGACTGTGGAAGCCGAAATCCACACTGAAGATGGAGTCTTTAGGGCAATAGTCCCAAGTGGAGCTTCAACTGGCATACATGAAGCTGTCGAGTTGAGAGACAATGATCCATCGAGGTATAATGGCAAGGGTGTTCTGAACGTTGTTAAGACGGTAAACACAACGCTTTCCGATCTTGTCGTTGGCATGGACCCTGTCAATCAGCTGGAGATCGACAGGAAAATGATAGATCTGGATGGTACAGAGAATAAGGCAAAATTGGGCGCAAACGCCATCCTTGCAGTTTCAATGGCTGTAGCAAGGGCAGGGGCCGCATCAGAAAAGCTTCCTCTTTACAGGTACATAGCAAAAATTGCTGGCGTGAGGGATTTCGTCATGCCTGTTCCATGTTTCAATGTCATAAACGGAGGTGTGCACGCTGGCAACAAACTCGCTCCCCAGGAATTCATGCTTGTCCCAGTTGGGGCAGGCAACGTCCATGAGGCGGTGAGGATGGGCTCAGAAATATACCACATGCTCAAGGACGAGATCACAAAGAAATATGGAAAGAGGGACACTAATGTTGGGGATGAGGGGGGGTTCGCTCCGAACATAGCTGATGCCAACGAATGCCTGTCTCTTCTTACAAAATCAATAGAAGCTTCTGGTTATGCCGGAAGAGTAAGGATCGGCATAGACCTAGCAGCATCCGAGTTCTTCTCAGGTGGCAGATATGACCTTAATTTCAAGGACCCAGCCCTAAAGGGCAAGTTCATGAAAACAGGAGATGAGATGATTGAAATGTATCAGGGGTTTGTAGATAACTATGACATAGCTTTCATTGAAGACCCATTTGCACAGGATGACTGGGATAATTTCACAAAGATAACAGGCGCACTTGGAGAGAGAATAGAAATCATTGGGGACGATCTTCTCGTTACAAATATAAAGAGGATTGATGAAGCAGCCAGGAGGAAAGCAGTAAACGGCCTTTTGCTAAAGATGAACCAGATCGGAAGCATCTCTGAAACCATTGAAGCCTGCAAAAAGGCACAGGGAAACAAATGGGGCGTCCTTGTGAGCCACAGAAGCGGAGATACGGATGATCCCTTTATTGCTGACCTTTCTGTGGGTCTTAGGGCAGGCCACATAAAAAGCGGTGCTCCATGCAGGTCTGAAAGGCTAGCAAAGTACAATCAGCTCATGAGGATCGAGGAAGACTTGGATTACAAATGCACCTTTGCTGGAACTAACTTTAGAAACCCGTGATTCAGGATCGTCCCAGAATCATTTGGTGTTCCTCTGGAAGAAAGTTTGATCTATGGCCAAATGCAGTATACGCCTCCGCAGGAAAAGAGGACCCAATGTAATACATTGGATTGCCTATGACCAAAGAATATTCTACCTTTTTTTTGTTCTTCGTCACACCCTGAATTCAAGATCTATAGAAATGCCCCTTCATACCGGAAAATTTTGGGGCTGACAATATAAATATATGTTGCCGTATCAGCTATCAATTGCTTGAATCTTGATTTATTGAGGTGATCTTTTCTGCTACACCCATCTTTACGTGATAGTCAGCCTTATGAAGGAACAGTGCCTTTGCAACTTTCAAAATATTGTATTTTCGAATGCTTGATGCGTGTAGGCATATTTCTTAAATTGCCATGGATTACTGGATGCCTGCGCTCTATAAAATAAGCCGCTGCAGCTATTTTATCTAAAGGTATAGAGCCACACAGTTTATAGTGTAAATATACCCTGTATTGTGACATTAAAAGAACTACAAGATGAAATCAACAGAGTGGAAAAATCACCCATGAGCAAGAAATCAAAGGAAATTTTACTTAAGTTCATGAATTACCTCGAGGACAAGACGACGGGCGAAGGACTGGGTGAGAGGAGGGTTCTGTTCTATCTTACTAAGGCCAGAGTGCTTGAGGTGAATGTGGGTATCATACCTCCAACCGATGAGAGGCTAATGAGGGCGATAGAGTGGGTCGGAAGTCAGGAAAGGTATGGGATGTGGAGCGTCATAGGATACAAGGAAACAATCGGTAAGTTGTGGAAATTCACCCATAAGTCACTAGAAGATCCCGACCCAGAACCGAGCAGGATGATAAAGCAGATGCTCAGGACGAAGAGGAAGATGGCAAACGTAACAAGCACACGCTTACGCCAGATGACATGGTCAAGCCTGAGGAGATTGAACGCATCATCAACAACTGCACAAACGCTAGGGACAAGGCGTTATTCGCGCTAATTTACGATTCTGGCATAAGGCTGGTGAGATTCTGTTGATGCAGAACAAGCATCTAGATTTCGACAAGTACGGAGCGGTGCTCAAGGTTCCGCTCGAAGGAAAGACGGTGTACCGTCAGGTCAGGGTTGTCGGGTTGAGCGTTCCCTACCTGAGGGAATGGCAGAATGCACATCCAAGAAGAGATGAGCCGGATGCGCCTTTATTCTGCGGTCTTGAGACCAACAACTACGGAAAGAAGCTGGAATATAATCATGTTTACAAGGCCCTAAGAATGGCGTTAAAAAGGGCTGGAATATCCAGAAGGATATACCCGCATATGTTCAGGCACACAAGAGCGACCATTCTCAGCACCAGTCTGAGCGAAGTGCCGCTGGAAAGTCAAATGGGCTGGGTACATGGTCCCTAGATGACGAGGGTATATATACATGACAACAGCAAGGAGACAGATAAGGCCATACTGAAAGCCTATGGAATTGAAGTGGACGAGTACAATGCAATCATACAGGAGTCCAAGCCATTGAAGTGCCTTAGATGTTCAGAGCCGAATGATCCGAAAGCAAGGTTCTGCTGGAAGTGCGGCATGATTCTCGATAAAACGCTAACAGAGAAGAAGCTGAAGGACGAAGCCATGGAGATCGAATCAACGCTGATGAAATCCAAAGTCGTCGATGCGCCAACAAAGAAGATCATTGAGGATTTTCCTGATGATTTCAAGGATCTGATATTAGAGACGGTGCTGAAGCAAATTG
>JAVZLI010000146.1:0-3161 GCA_038883835.1 Thermoplasmataceae archaeon | reverse complement strand
GAGGCCATAATATCCTTTGGCGCCATCCCAACCAGCAAAGAGCAAATCCTGTCAGAGTCAGATGTTGTCTCCCTGCATATCCCGCTTTCCCCAGAGACTTTTCACTTGATAGGTGAGAAGGAAATTTCAATGATGAAGCCCACTGCTTTCATCATTAATACTAGCCGAGGGGGAATTGTCGATGATCAGGCCCTTTTGGAAGCCTTGAGAAAAAATATGATAAGGGGTGCCGGCCTTGACTGCCTTGAACATGAACCAATGAGGAAGGATGAGCCGCTTGCACAAATGTATAATGTATCCATAACACCGCACATTGGAGGCACCACGGAGGAATCATATTCCCGCGGATCAGACCAGGCTGTTGCAGAAGTTTTGAGGTATCTTGAAGGAAAACCTTTGCTTAATGTTTTCAGGCTCTGATGAATTTGCCCAGAGCGTTTATTCAAAATTTTTATCTTTGGAAAAACGTGCAGCCATGGGATCATATTAATATTGCGTAGCCTGATAATCTGGGCATGGACCCTGTGAATTACAAAGCCCCAAAGAAATTCACCAGCAAACTGGACATCGAACATTCAGCCCTTCTGGTCATAGATATGCAAAATGACTTTGTGAGCAGTGACGGCTATGTAGCTCGCAAAGGGGCTGATGTTTCCTCAGTGATAGCTACAGTGCCCAAGATTAGAGCTCTTTTAAACACCTTTAGGTCCATGGGCGCCACTGTAATATTTACAAAGACTGTTCATTACGATTTCACAGACACCAGGGTATGGCTATCCCGTTCTGCAGAGAAGATTGTTGATTCCGGTATATGCGGTAACTCCACCTACTGGATATACCTATTGGACAATTGCAATACCGGGAATGATATCATTCAATGCCATGTTTAATGGAAAGGGCGTCTCTGTCTTGCATATGGATGGCGCAAGAACAGGCGATCCTGACGATTTTGGAGTTCCGAACAGATACGCACTCGTTGACATGATAGCAAATTCTGAGTCACTAATAGAGGCTAAAGAAAGAATTACACTTGTATCTGAAGACTACCGGAGAAGAGCAGGGAGGAAGACTATGCTCAGAGACGGTGGTAAGAATTATCTATTAGCAGAGCCAGGGAAAGCGACAGTGGTCGAAGCCACCCCCCGGCATTATGCGATAAGGATGCCTGGAGATCTAGGGGAAAACGGATTCATTGTTGGAACAAATCATCAGTATTCTAGAGAAAGCTACGACGAAGAAAATGAACTCACAGATTTCCCCCACACCGATTTAAAAGACATCGAGAATGAGCCAACTCCAGGACCGGGAGCCATTAGTAGATTTTGGACTCTTTATTACGAAATAAAGTACAACCATGGAATCAACAATCCGCGTATGGTGTGGAGGTTTATGTCAGCTCACCACTGGTATACTAGGAAGGGAGAGAGGATAGATTTTGTGTTGATGGGAGGAAAACATATCACGACCCAGTACGCTAGTGATCACTCAACTGTTTGCGGGCATAGTGGGGGATATCCTGAAAAATACAATAATGAGCTCCCTGCGTCAAAGGTATTCATATCAGAGGATAGGAAAATTCGTTGGACTCTTGGAAGACCTTGCACTTGGGAAGGGCCATGGGATTCCTTAACACTCCAAGGAGGAAACTAGGATGCCGACTGGAAGCAGCCAAACTCTTTCCAGGAGACAGGGCTGGGCTGCAATCACGACTTTTCTATCCTTTACTGTGGATCAATATTCGGGATTCGTTTTGATAGTTGCTGCACCATTCATTGCTGAAATTTTCTTTCCAGAAAGCAACTATGCAATCTCGTTATTGCTTTCCTTTGTGACAGTAGCTACAGGTTACCTGATCAGGCCTATTGGGGCTATCCTCTTCGGCCCCCATACAGACAAGGTTGGACGAAGGAACACGATGGCAATTACTACAGCGATAGTTACTCTTGTTACAGCAGCCATTGGTATTCTCCCAACCTACGCGCAAGCAGGCATTATATCTCCGATTTTGCTGCTAATTATTAGACTGCTGAACGGTCTTTTTACTGGTGCAATGACCACGGGGACACATACAATAGGAGTGGAGACAGTTAAAGAAAAATTCAGGGGTGTTGTGGGAGGTTCACTCAGTTCCTCTGCAGGATTAGGATCGCTTCTTGGCTCGATAGCTTTCACCTTTGTTTCACTGGCATATCCTGGTGCTATGTTCACAGCGGTTGGATGGAGGTTTTATTTCGCAACCGCTGGAATAGGAATTATTGTACCAATTCTGACTGTTCTCACAATAAAGGAATCTTATCTCTTTGAACTTACAAAGACTGCAAAAAAGACAATTGCGCATCCATTCAGATACTTCTTTTCTCCGAGAAATGGTTTAATCCGAAGTTTTACACTCGGAATACTCATGACACTATCCTGGTCAATGATTGTAAGCGGGGTTGTCCATGGCGTCCTGACAAGTTACCTTCTTACGGTCAACCACATGTCAAGGGTAACTATAGGCGAACTCTCAATTTATGGAGGGTTAGCATTCATCGCTGGCCCACTGTTTGGAGGCCAGGTTAGTCAGATGATCGGCAGAAAAAGAACTGCTATAATGGGAGCTATACTCCTATTTTTCCCAGCCTTCTCATATTATATGCTCTCTAGGGTTGGAAACAGCTTTTCAGCTGCACTTCCATATATATTGCTCCTTAGTTTCTTCGGTGCATTTGGAGCAGGAATGTATGTCATCTTTTTGGATGAAATGTTTTCCACAAAGATCAGGGCAAGTGCCGTAAGCTTGACCTACAACATAGGACTGACTATAGGTGGCACCACCACCATATGGGTGGGTTTGCTTCTTGTGAGATTCGGTTTTAATGCCTATCCACTAATTATAGTCGCATTCGTTGCTGTTCTGGCCACCATTATAATAGTTGTTGCCGCAATTTCCAGGGAAACAAAGGGGAGAATGCATGAGGAGGAAATTGAAGAGGAGAGGGAGGTTTTATCTCCATCAAGCTAGTTTGTTTACTCTATACCTCTGGCACAATTCCCACAAACCCTCCATATTATTTTTGGGCCATCTGACTTTTATGTTGGAACTTATTGACATTTCTTATCTAATGCAGCCTCCCAGGCGTTTTAAGGGATGTGTAAAGATAAATTAAGGGCCTTGAAAA
>JAVZLI010000145.1:0-3189 GCA_038883835.1 Thermoplasmataceae archaeon | reverse complement strand
TTATCTTGCCCTCTTCGTCCTTGAGAAGATATCTAGCTTCAAGTGTTTTCACAGCATTTATTGAGAGTTTCAGATCATCCTTGACTCCGATCCTCTCCTTCTCTTCCCTTATGGCCCTTCTCTTTTCTCTGTATAGTATGTAAGCCTTAGCGACTTCATTATATCTGTTTCCCTTTTTCCATGATGCCATCAGGACGGTCTCCACCTTGTCCTGTATCTGCTCGACAGTTGGTTTTAGGGTCTCCTTTTCTACTTCCCTCACAACCTTTTCTGCTATTTCATCAGCTTCCTTCATTGAGCCAGTTTTAACAGAAAGCATTGCCTTGTAGATGGCACGGGTTATCTTGCTCTTGTCAAAGTCTACCTCTGTGCCATCCCTCTTGATTATTTTCTTTATTTTATATTCCTTATCCGTTGTGAGCATTTTTTCAACTCCTATCTTACGGCGCCACAGGCGCGGGTAACATTATCATCTCGTCGCAGCCCTTAATATTTATTGTTTTCATTTGTGTTTCATTCCTACTTTGATATTACTATTCTTGATATTTGCCTTGTTCTTTGCAAGTGACTGTGTGTTATCATATATGATCAACGATCTGATAACTAATGTGTTACAGGATTTTTATATTTAATTCTTTTTTTTCGTCTGAAACTATAAGCATCTTAAAAATAACCATTATCCGAGGTTAATTTGTGAGGAATCTCAGTTTTAATATTTCCTCGGGATTACTTCCGCATGAAACTAATAGAATGCGTTCCAAACTTCAGCGAGGGGCGCAATAAAGATGTGGTTCAAAGGATCGCTGACTCTATACAATCAGTTTCCGGCGTTAAGCTTCTGGACATTGAAATGGATGGAAACCACAACAGAAGTGTCATAACTTTCGTGGCGGATAGGGACGCTGCCATAAAAGCTGCATTCGAAGGCATCAAAACTGCATCGGAATTGATCGATATGAACACACACAAGGGTGAACACCCTAGATTCGGTGCTGCAGACGTGGTTCCTTTCATACCCATTTCAAACGTGACAATGGACGAGTGCGTGGAGATGGCTAGGCAGCTTGCAAAAATTGTTGGAGAGGAGTTGAAGATTCCTGTATACCTCTACGGGGAAGCTGCAATGCTAAGCACTAGGAAGAGCCTCGAGGACATAAGAAACAAGAATTTCCAATTCGAACAGCTAAGGGAATCGATAGGTGAGGAGAAGTGGAAGCCTGACTTTGGACCAGCCTCAGTCGGAAAGGCAGGTGCAACTATAATCGGCGCTCGAGATTTTCTGATCGCATTTAATGTAAACTTGAACACAGAGGACATAGAAATTGGAAAGAAAATCGCAAAGGCTCTTCGTGCAAGAGACGGTGGCCTCACATTCGTTAAGGCACTTGCTTTCTATCTTGAGGACAAGAAAAAGGTGCAAATATCAATGAATCTTACAAGCTTCAGGAAAACTCCAATATATAGGGCCCTAGAACTTGTTAGGCTTGAGGCATCAAGATACGGCGTTTCTGTGCACGAATCAGAAATTGTTGGGTTGACACCGTTAGAAGCAATAGTTGAGTCAGCTAGATTCTACATGCAGTTGAGCAATTTCAAGACTTCCCAGATACTCGAAAAAAAGATGTGGGGTGAATAGATTGCAATCCATGGATGAGTTCCTCAGGAGATTGGGAGAACCAACCCCAGCTCCAGGAGGTGGAGCCGCCAGCGCTGCTGTGGCTATCATTGCCAATTCCCTTGTTTCAATGGTGGCTGGCCTTTCAATCAATAAGAAGGGGAATGAAAAGAATGCTGAAATGATATCTGAGATCATAAGATCGATACCGTTGAGAAGATCAGAACTTGATAGCCTTATGAAGCTGGATGAGGAGGCTTTCCAAGAGATTGTCAAGGCATGGAGGCTCCCAAAGGATACCCCCGAGAACCTCAAGCTAAGATCAGAAAAGATTGAAGCGGCAGCGAAGAAGGCAATTGAAGTCCCGTGGAAGATAGCTTCTGTTTCAGCTTCTATACTGGATGATGCAGTCATATTGGCCAGATACGGACTTAGGAGTGCTATAACTGACAGCGGATGCGCAGGAGAATTTGCAAGGTCATCAATATACGGAGTCATCCAGAACATAAGGATAAACCTCCTCTCTGTGCATGACAAGGAATACGTTGAAAATCAGATGCTAAAGATAAAACTCTTTACTCAGGATGTGGAAGAGATGTATAAGGAAATGAATAATGAGATAGAAACCTATCTCTCTAAACAGAGGTCAAAAAATGCTTAGAATTCCAACATTGGATGATGTCAAGAACGCAGCTGAGTTGCTATCGGGGAAGATAAACAAAACTGAGCTGCTGTATTCGACCACATTTAGCAGAATGTTTGGATGCGACCTTTTCTTCAAGATGGAGAATCACCAGAAAACTGGTTCATTTAAGGCAAGGGGAGCTCTAACAAAGATGTCCAAGCTGACTCAGGAGGAGAAGGAGCGTGGAGTAATAACAGCTAGCTCAGGCAATCATGCACAGGGCGTTGCCTATGCGGCCTTTGTGAACAGAGTGGATGCAAAGATTGTTATGCCTCAATACTCCGTACCTGCAAAGGTAACCGCTGTACAGGGCTACGGAGCTAAGATAGTTCTCAAGGGTAATGATTATTCGGAGGCCAAAACATACGCTGACGAAATTGCCAAAGAAGAGAAGCGTGTGTTTATAGAAGCATTCAATGATCCTTACGTTATCGCTGGTCAGGGGACTGTTGGCCTCGAGATCATGCAGGAACGGAGTGATATAGACACAATCATAGTGCCGGTTGGCGGAGGCGGTTTGATTTCGGGCATTGCAATTGCTGCTAAAGGGATCAAGCCAAGCGTGAAGATAATTGGAGTTGAATCCGAACTCTCTGACTCCATGCTGCGATCAATCGAAGAGGGAAGGATCATACCGCATACAAGCGGGGATAGCATCGCTGACGGCATTTCAGTCAAATATCCAGGAGAACTCACATTTGAGGTAGCACGGAAATATGTTGATCAGATCGTGACTGTAAGCGATGAAGCCATCGGGTATGCAATTTACAAACTCCTTGAAAGAAGCAAAACCGTCGTTGAGCCCTCTGGGGCTGCTGGGCTGGCTGCAATCCTTGACGGAAAGATAGACGTGAAGGGCAGAAAGGTAGCAGTGGTGCTTTCAGGGGGG
>JAVZLI010000144.1:0-3195 GCA_038883835.1 Thermoplasmataceae archaeon | reverse complement strand
GCCCATACTGACAAAGGAAGAAGTGCTTAAGCTAATGAATGATCCAAATTTCGTCATTCTGAACGTGCTATCTGTAGCGGCGTATAATGACCTTCACATAAGGAATTCCATATCCATGCCCTTCGACATCCTGGAAATGGATGCGGAGAAGAGGCTTGACAAAAAGAAAAAATATATCACGTACTGTGCCTCGTCCTCATGTGGCGCCTCCAAGCGCGCTGCCAGATTATTGATAGATAAGGGGTTCAAGGCATTCGCCTATGAAGGCGGGATAAAGGAATGGTATGAAAGCGGCTTGCCTGTGGAGGGAAAGGGGACGCTTATGAAGAACCTATAATTGACAAACACCACAGTAAAAAGTAAGCCTTGGATTGTCTCCCATCATGCCTGTACTTATTGCGCTTCCACAGACTTTGCATTTCCTTTTCCTGTAGATTTGTGTTATTTTTGACACAGGTATTTTGGCCTTGAGTGCATCCAGAAACATCAGGGAAAATATTCTTGCATTCTGAATCAGGTTGTGCACGTCTTCTGGAGATAGGTCCATTAAATTCCGATCGGGCCTTATCCTGGTACGAAAGAGAACCTCATTTTTTATGATGTTTCCTGACCCAGAAAATACGCTCTGGTCTAGGAGCAAATCGCAAACTTTCATTTTTCCATCAAGCTTTTGAATCATATTGAAAACAAATTCTGGTTCAAATCCATCAGAAATTATGTCAATCCTTTGATCGTATATTCTCTTGAAGTCAGATTCTGTGATTGCCTTGACAGAACACCTTACGAAACAGTAAATTTCACCTTCGCAAATGATTGCCAGTGACGCCTCATAACGCTTGTCTTGCCTTCTAAGCAAGGTACCTGCCATTCCAAAGAAGATCATTAGGTACCCATCTTCAATCCCAATGTAGATCCTTTTCCCTTGCACCTTTATGTCTGTTATTCTCCTGTTAAGGGAATTTTTGCCCAGCAAAAGTATTGCGACCTTACCCTCAATTGGCATGAGCCGTTGCGCAATAATTCTTGCTCCAGGTCCTTCCATCGGCAGCAAATATAGAATGTAAACGGGCTTATGAACAATCGCATTTTCAGAAGTTTAAAATAAAAATCTTAAGATTTAATAACTGGATTTGTTTATTTATAATGATAACAATGGGAAGAAAACTTCTCAGTTTGGGGGTTCTTTTTGTTCTTGATTTCCTCGTATCTTTGATCATACTCCTAACAGACAGGAACCTGAGGACTGATTTTGGAACCATAACGCATGGATATTTTCTCCACTGGTATGGAATGCTGGCAATATCGATCATCAGTATTATCGGGGGGATAATATCATTTTCAAATGGGTCAAAAAAAGTGGCAACTGCAGGAGCTATTGGTTCCCTGCTGATTCTTCTGTTCCTTTTTGCAGATGTCCTGACTGCGCCGACGCTCGGCCTAACATACAGTTATTTTGCCAGTTACCTCTTTGGGTTTCCTCCGTTCTTTTCGGCTTCTGGATATATCCCCGGATTGTATGACATACTTGTAGTGCTGTATCTGCTGACTACTATAATGGGCTTTAGATCAAGATCTGCAGCGGCGAAGCAGAATACGTGACTTGTGGAGGTATGATTTCTCGCCTTTTGCAGAAACTTTCCAAGTATACTATTGTAGTATGCGCTGTTCTTCTTATAGGTTCATTTGTATCTGGCTTGGCCCATAATTCCGGTGGATTAATTCTTCAGGATAGCGGATACAGGCTTGAGTTTTCAACCAATGTAATCCATATTCCGCCCGCAATAGCATCAGATGCACCACTTGATTTATTCGTAAACGGAACGGAAGGGATACAAACTTTGGTGGTCGAGGAGGCATCTGACACCTCTGAATATGTTATTTTTTCACAGTCGTTTCTGAATGTGACCGGGATACAGGCATATATCCATTTGAAAGACGGTATTCAAGGAAAATCCCTGCTCGTTTTCGTAAATGGAAAATTCATAGCAAAAGTGCCCTTATATTTCAAAGAATCCAGCGGCTGGATTCTTTCCGAAACTTTGTTCATCTGTGCATTAGCAGCCCTTCCTGTTGGAATATACTTCTGGCCATTTAGGAATAAAGCGACGAGATTTATTGCCGTCCCCTGTTTCTTCGCACTTGCAGCCTTACTGGGCCAGCGGTATGATGATTACTTTCTGATAACATCAGGTGCCAGACTTGCAGAGGGAATAAATCCATTTATCCAGTCATCAGAGGTGCCTCCAAGTTTAAAATGGGAATATCCGCCAATTTACCTTTACTGGACATCGTTCGTTTCGATCCTTTCGAACGCGGCTTCCAGAGGTGCTGTCCTGGAGGAAACAAATAGTGTCTATCCCTTTGTTAGATACGGTTTTGCATATACTGCGTGGCGTGCCCTCACTCCTGAAATATTGCCGGAACTCTATCTGATATACAAAATACCCCTAATTTTTTCTGTACTATTCCTTGACATTATTTTCTCTAGAAATGTTAAAGGTTACGATCAGCGCTCCTGGATTCTCAACCCTGCCGTGATCCTATTGGGCATTTTTTGGGGGCAGATTGACGTACTGGCTGCCTTGTTTATGGTCCTTGGGATACTAAACTGGCAGAAAGATGATGCCTTCAGATCGGCTTTATTCTTCACACTTGGTGGCGGTGTGAAGGTCTTCCCGATTCTTGCGTTGCCATACGTCTTGATGAAAACAAAGGAGAAAAGGAGAGCTATAACAGGAATTATTGCTGGCTTGATACCCTCGGCTATTTTATATTTGCTTGCTGGCTCTCCTGTAAATTCAGTTGCTACGCTCCTGGTAGGTAGATCATTCCCAACCTATAATGGAATATTTGTAACAAATGGATTTTCATGGCAGGTTTTGCTTACTGACTTGAGAATACAATCATTTCCTTCGCTGTTCCTTTATGCATTTATACCAATTTACTTTCTGCTTCTTGCAACCATTGCGAAAAGATCTGGCATTGTAGATTTTCTCATCGCAGTGTTCTTGTTATTTTATTTAACATACAATTTCCTGAATCCCCAATATATAATTTGGGTTATCCCTCTTTTTATTATGTCCCGCAGGAATATCTTCAACCTTGCAGTGTCAGGCATTTCCTGCCTTTATACCTTACTTACATATTCAGCCACATATTTCCTAAATCCAATTCTCGCCTACAACTACATTTCCG
>JAVZLI010000143.1:0-3202 GCA_038883835.1 Thermoplasmataceae archaeon | reverse complement strand
GGGCCAACCAGTGTATCCTGGTTAATTGGATTGCCAATCTTTGCCTGTTCAAAAATTGATTTGAGGCGCCCCACAAACTCATCGTAAATTGAGTCCTCTACTATGACCCTCCTCGTGGATGTGCATCTCTGCCCTGCCGTGGCGAGGGATCCGAAGGCCACCCCCTTGAGGGCAACGTTCATGTCGCAACTGGCAGTAACAACGGCCGCATTGTTCCCCCCAAGCTCAAGAATCGATCTTCCAAACCGTTCCGCTACATTCCTAGCTATAATCTTTCCCGTCGCCGTTGACCCTGTGAAGGAAACAAGCGGTATCCTTTTATCCTGGGAAATGAGGCTGCCAATATCGTTGCCAGATCCACAAACCAGTGAAAAAACTGGAGGGGCGCCATTGTCCTCCAGAACTCTGGTGAGGAGTTTCATCACCCCAATCGAAACAAGTGCAGCCTTTGTGGAGGGCTTCCATAGCACTGAATCGCCACATACCGCAGCTATCATGGAGTTCCATGACCATACAGCAGACGGAAAATTGAAGGCAGTTATGACTCCCACGACTCCAACAGGGGACCACTGCTCAAGTAGCTTGTGGCTGGGCCTTTCGCTAGCAATGCTAAGACCATAAAGCTGCCTTGACAGGCCAGTTGCAAAGTATGAGATATCTATCATTTCCTGTATCTCGCCGTTCCCTTCTGTTCTGGTCTTGCCTATTTCGAGGGTTACAAGCCTGCCAAGGTCTTCTTTGCTCTTTACCAAGGCATCACCAAGCGCCTTAATTATAAGACCTCTTCTAGGTGCAGGGATCTCAGACCACTCTTCAAATGCCTTTTCCGCTGCACCCACAACCCTTTCATAATCCTCCCTGGAGGACAGCCTAATCTTGGCAAGTTCCCCGCCATCTATGGGGCTTCTGGAAACATAAACAGGACCATGTGGATCAAACCATTCACCACCAAACGCACCGCGTTCCACGCGTTCTATTCCCAGCCGATCAAGCGTCTCCTGGCGGAAACTTTCTGTAATATTCATAAGGATTTATCGTAACGCCATATTTAACAGAACCTGCTAGAATTAAAAGGGTGCTGAGCAACATCAGCTTAGTTCTGTTATTCTTTGAATGACTATCAAAGCCAGCTCCATGAGAAGATTAATATCAGGAGACCTTGGCGAATTTTTCAGTGCTGATAGCGCGCGCTCAGAATATGATCGAGCAACATCAAAGGCATAATCTATGCTTCCTGAAGATAGCATTGCCTGCTTTATTTCAGCTTCTGATTCTTCTTTGTAGCTGGATTCAAGCAGTTTCACTATTCGGGACCATTCCTCGGCGGAAACAGAGTCCCGCAGGTGTATCAGTGGAAGCGTAATCGCGTTGTGCCTCATGTCGGCAAATACTGGCTTTCCCAGCTTGTCTGGATTGCCTATAATGTCCAGTATATCATCTGTGATCTGGAACGCCATTCCGAGATTATAGCCAAATTCGGCAAGGGATCCAGAAAGCAACTTCGATGCGCCGGCAACGGTAGTTGCTCCAAGGGCGCAGGCTTCAAAAAATCTTGCTGTTTTGTTGCTTATTATTTCAAAGTATGTGTCTTGCGTAAGCCCGAGGTTTCCGAGGCTAAATGATTCAAGTGTCTGCCCCTCTGCCAGCCTGCTGGATGCGTCGGCCATAATTTTTGAAACTACCGGCCCATACCTTGATCCAAGTTCGTATGCCTTTGCAAAGAGATAGTCGCCAACAACTATGGCGTTGGCTGTACCTTCAATTGCATTCAGCGTAGGACGGCCCCTTCTAGTTGCCGCGTTGTCTATGATGTCATCGTGTATCAGGCTTGCAGTATGTATAAGCTCATAACCCGCTGCCAAATCCATTATCTTGCTATAATGCTCATCTGAGGAAATCTGGAACGCCAGAATAGTGAGAAGTGGCCTAAATCGCTTCCCTCCAGATTCAATTGTATATCTGGCCATTCTGTAAAGTTCAACCTGATCAGTGTACACGGCCTCAATCAGACGTTGGTTTACCTCGTCCACCTTTCCGTGCAAACCGCTCTCCCATTCGAGAAAATCTTTCATCCAGATACGTCCGTTCCAATATTTAAAAGAGCGATTTAATGATTTTTAAATATTTTTCTGATCGCCTTCACTTCTGACAAAAACTGCGCAGTTACCTCGTCAGCGTGATCTCGATCGAGGAAACGTTCGACTCTCCCCTCTCACCATGGAGAGTTTCAGTCTCAACCTTGATGTCCTCGTACTTGGCATCCTGTATGAATTTGTGCCTTGTTATTTCTGCTATGTCAACAGCCTTGCTTATTGCCTTCCCTCTTGCCTTTATAACTATCCTCTCAACGTTGTTGTTGAACTGAGTAACAACGGCCAGAACGTAGTTCATGGTTGGCTTTTTTCCGACAAAGATGACGTTTTCCTCTGCCATTTTGTTCCCTCAGCCTTCGCATTGGTCAACACTATTTAATGATATCGCAGTTATACTTATCTAATGAAGCCTGACAAGTGTGTCGGAACCCTTCACGCCATCTATAGCCCTAAGGGAATCCACGGTTGTATTCAAGGAATCCAGGTCCTTGGCCCTAACCCTAACAGCAACGTCAAATCTCCCTGAAAATTCAAAGATCTCTTCGAATTTCTTTTCAAGCTCGCCTATTATGTTCTTAGCCTTTCTAGGGTCAAGCCTAAGCACAACAATGGCTTCTACCCCTTCATGCTTCATAACGATTGTGAACTTCCTGATCACACCCTGGTCAACGAGGCTCTTAATTCGTTTTCTTACTGTCCCCTCAGAAATATTCAGGGCTCTCCCTATACTTGAATTTGATATCCTTGCGTTATTTTTCAGCATTTCAAGAATAGCCCAATCTACCTCGTCCACATTACTGTAATTCAACTACGTTGAACTATTTTGCCCTTCCGCGTTCAGCGGTAAAGGGGTTGTCCTTTGTTATCGTCAGTCCTGGAGGATCCTTTTCGTATCAACTCCTTTGGGACTTTATTCATCCTTATTATGTTTGTTGCCTGCACCAGATACATTGGCAGACCGGTGTTTGGATCGTTGCCTCCCCTCATTATAGCCACGATCTCCATTTTTATCTGAATCACTGACCCATCCTTTAGCTTGACAGTGACCCATTTTGGTTCCTCTTCCAATTCAAATTCAACTAGCTCTCCGTCCGCGGGAAGGCCACCCT
>JAVZLI010000142.1:0-3207 GCA_038883835.1 Thermoplasmataceae archaeon | reverse complement strand
GTATTTCCTATGCGCCTTCTAATCAGACACTGTAAATTTTGATTTTTTCCAGCCGATCCTTTCCAGGCGGATTTTCGCCATAAAGAAGCTTCAGCAAGCTATTACGCCATATCCCAGTGGATATCCAATGCCACCTATGAATCTGATGGTGGGCTGGTACTTGGCCAGGATCAAATTTCGCCGAACATTGCAGGCCTCAGAGGCCTTACTTTATACCAAAACCAGCATCATTTGATCTTAGCCTTCTCAGCTACCTTTACCACCAGGAATACGACTAGAACAACCAGAATGAAGGTGATGAGTGCAGCGATGAAGTTCCCTATCATAAACGGGCCAATGGCCAGGTTTTGCCATGTCTGGCCTGGAGGAGTGGCAAACTGAATTATGGGCATCAGGATATCGCTGACAAGCGCCTGTACCAGAGCTCCGAGATATATGCCCAGGATGAAAGCTACAGCAAGACCCAAAACTCTGTATTGCGAGAAGAAGTCCTTGAGTTGTCCAATAATATTTTTCTTGGGAGGAGGAGGCGGAGTGGGCTTCGGTTCAAGTAGCGCACGAATTTTTTAAGCTCTTCAACAATTTCATTTTCCATACTTATATAATTTAGCTATCTATTTAAGTGATTTCCTTAACTTAGGCCGGGCCCTCGCTGCATTATCTGGCAAAGTATGCTTAAAATTTGCATAGGAAGATGGAAAAAATCCCCTATGGTGATATGGCATGAATTTTCATAGGCTACAGCAACTTTGCAGCCTTTATGAAAACAGGCGAAAGGGGCCTGTCATTTCTGTCCGTTTTTACCTTGCTAATGGCGTCAACAACCTCCATTCCGTCAATAACCCTTCCAAATACGGGGTGCTTGCCATCAAGGTAATGGTTGTCAACAACGTTTATGAAGAACTGGCTGCCTCCAGTGTTTGGGCCAGCATTGGCCATGGAAATGGTTCCCCTGGAATTTCTATATTTCTTGTTGAACTCATCCCTTATGGTATATCCTGGTCCCCCCATGCCGGTTCCGGTAGGGTCTCCGCCTTGAATCATGAACCCAGCTATTACCCTGTGGAAAGTAACGCCATCGTAGAACCCCTTTTCCACAAGTTTCTTGAAATTGCCTGCTGTTACTGGCATGTCGTCATACAGTTCTAGCTTCACATCACCCATGTTTGTCTGAAGCAATACAGTTGTCATCTACTGGCTGAGATGATACCTTTACTTATTGTTTTGTATACTCTATTCTGAAGGATAATTGCAGTAAAAGAAAATTAAAATCTATACATACGCTGCTCGCACCCAATCTATACATTAGGGCACTGGTTCGATCTAATTACCATTCACGTACATATTAGATATTAACCTTAATGCGTTGGTTTGTCATTACGGTTGGTGTTCAGATGTTCCAGTTGACATTGCTTCAGTTTTTTCTCTCGGCAATATCTGGGTTCTTGGTTGGTTTCACTTTAGGATTGATTGGTGGAGGGGGTTCGATACTTGCGATTCCGCTTCTTATATACTTCGTCGGATACGATCATCCGCATCTCGCCATAGGAACCACAGCGCTTGCAGTTGGAGTCAATGCATATCTGAACCTCATTCCTCATACAATAAAAGGAAATGTGTCGTACAAAACTGGGCTGACATTCACTGCCCCAGGAATAATAGGGGTTCTAATAGGATCGGAGCTCGGTCTCATAACGCCAGGGCAGGTGCTGCTCTTTTTCTTCTCTTTTCTGATGATTGCGATAGCCATTTATATGCTGAAGAGAAAGTGCGTCGAGAGGTCAATAAGCGAGAATGTGGTGAGGAGATCAACGCTCAAGCTCGTTTCTGTCGGATTGGCTGTTGGATTTGCATCAGGATATTTTGGGATAGGTGGAGGATTTCTTATAGTCCCAGGGCTTCTGTTTGGGGGCGGCCTGAACATAATTCAGGCAGTAGGCACTTCTCTTATGTCAGTCGGAACTTTCGGGGTAGTTACCGCAATCAGGTACTGGATTAGTGGCGAACTTGACCTGGTTGTGAGTGCTATTTTCATAATTGGAGGAATACTTGGCGGATGGCTGGGCGCGAGAATAGCCAGCAATGTTCCCAGAAAAAGGCTCACACAGATGTTTGCAGTCATTGTCATAGTGGTGGCGATATATATACTCAGCCAGAACTACACTGCCGTTCTGCATCTATAGAGGGAAGAGGAAAACCATCCAAACATACATATTCTAAGCCTGGAGAGGTGGCCAGGATTGGCCCTCCTCATTGGGTTATTTACCGCACAGTTTATTTTGGGACAATCCTGACAACGTTGCTGCCTCTAATAATCACTGTCCCTAGCTTTCTGGTCAAATTCTCAGCGCTCTCCTCTACCTCCTCGAGCACCATATTCATGTACTCGTCATATCCTGATAGAACCCCTTCAAGTATGCGATTGTCCTTGAGAAGAAGCGCAACACGTTTGTTAAGATTCTCTTCCAGCATCTTCATAGGCATTATCATGAGTGGCCCTCCAGATTAATTGTACTCGTCCTCGTCTATTCCGTCTTCACGGCTCATAATGACCTGTATAAGCCCCTTTAGAACTTCCTTTACATCATCAAGCTCCTTCCGCATGGTATTTAGCTCGTGAGAAAGTTTCTCAACATCCTTTGTCCTGCTTTCAATATTTCCCTTCATTTTTCATTCTCCAGATATATTAATATCCCCGTAATCCTCAGCTACTTTCCTTATTTCAGACCTTTCGCAGTTTTCGCAATAGAGGGTTGTCCCTTTCCGGACCAAGGGATTGCGGCACCTGAAACATAGCGTCCGTAGAACGCCCAGGCCTCTTCCAGTTATGGTTATCTCCGTCCCTCTTGATCCAGTCCTTATTACTCTCCCCCTTAAGAGATCACCGATCCTCACAAGAGACCCACCTTCCCTACCCCCAGGCATCTGAGGGTGAAGAGAAGCCTCCTCATCATGATAGACCAATCCATCTCCCTTCATCTTTACGGCACCGATCCTGACAGTTGCTCTCCTCTGATCATTCCTGATTACCTGACCATATACCAGATCTCCTGGGCGAAGCTTAATTTTGTTCTTAAACGGAATCACTGAGATCGTCAATTTCCCGTCGTCTCTTATCACCCTTCCGAAGGCCAGGGAAACTATGGTTCCTTCGTTCTCAGTTGCGTTCTGTCCAGGGAGATATTCTTCAGCTGTTGACATTGCATC
>JAVZLI010000141.1:0-3208 GCA_038883835.1 Thermoplasmataceae archaeon | reverse complement strand
GTTTGCTTCTTCGCAAATGGCTTTTGATTGCTGCTCATCCAAGATCTCTCTTTCTTCTCCTGCATACTGGCCAGGTCCGGATGGCGCATAGAGAATAGTTATCCTTTTGATCTTGTCGCAATTGTACATGGCACTGAATTGGCAGGCCGTAAATGTTTTTTTCCCTGCAGAAAGGCTTGGTATCGAGATATTGCCAAACGTTATCAACTGCCACTTATGGCAGTAAGATATTCAAAGAGGTAGTGATACAAATATATGGGCCAGGTGGAAGGGGACTTCTATGACTTGCTTGTTTACTTTTCCAATCTATTTGCGCACAAGAAGATCAAAGAGATACAGATCGAACCCTATGTAGTGGAGTATGATGGGTACTATCCGGTGGCAGCATCCGCAGAAATGGATCAAAACTTCCTGTCGTCTTTCCCATCGAAGGATGATGTAGACAGAATAGGCGCCCTCAGGCTCAGTGTCCGGAACTTGATCGCAGAATCCTCTGTCTCAGTCACCCTGGGCTGGGAGAGCATAACTTATGACCCAGAAGTTGACAGGAAGTTGATAGAGAGAATGATTGACGTCTTTGATAGAAGCACATTCCGGTATTTTTGACCATGATGTTTGATGCCAATTCTCGTAAGTGTGCGATCCTGAATAGTTTAATGCGGTGGACCTCATCTGGATAGGGGGAAGATAGGAAGTGTACAGGAAGGACTATGGTGTTCTTGCCAGTTATCACCAAGGCACTTCAGCCGATGGCCTCAAGATTGGCGTCACGCCTAGGGGCAAAGATGTCATAGTCAGCAGGGAGTCGATGCAGCATCATTTCCTCGTGATCGGCAAGACCGGTTCCGGAAAATCATCCTTTATGTCGAGTCTTGCCGGACAGATACTGAATAGCCATCTTGGCGCTGTGATCTTGCTTGATCCGCACGGTGGTCTCAGCACAAGTGCAGCAGCTGATTTTCCTGATCGATCAGTCATTATTGGAAGCGATTCAAAGGGCGCCTTCACGGTCTCAACAGGATTGAGGACAATACTAAAGGATACAAAGGAAGAAATTGACCAGGTTGTAGGTACGCTCAGAGATCAATTCTCCAGAAATCTTGCGCTTAGCCAGGGAACATGGGGGCCCAGGCTTGAGCTGGTATTTACTGTTTTGATAAGAGAGATTCTGAAGAGGAAAGAAGTGAAATCCCTCGCTGATGTGGTTTCCTACCTTGTAAATCCAACAAAGGTCAGGATGATGCTGAGGGACATTGCTGACAGCAACATCCGGGATTTTCTGAAGATGCAGATGGCTGACTGGAAAAACTGGAACAATTATATATCAAGCGCAATCAATAAGCTCCTCCCCATAGCAACAGACTCTGCAATAAGGGGCATAGTGGACCCACCTTCTGATTGCATTGATTTAAGGAAAGTTATCGAGGATATGTCACTGATTATACCTGAAATATGGAGTATCGGTTCTGAGAGTTCTTCAGTAGCGTCGTCACTCCTCCTTTCCCGCCTTTGGATGGAAGCTCGAAGGCAGCCATTGGCTAAGCACATTTACATATTCATAGATGAGGCCCAGAATTTTCCTGAATTCCTTCTTGACACAATACTCAGGGAAGGAAGAAAGTTCGGCATCACACTTATCCTTGCCACGCAATTCCTTCCCATCGAATCTGAGCTGTGGAGGAAGACAGTCGTTGGGAATGTCGGCAATTATGTTTTGTTCAACTTGGCATCGTCAGATGCAATCCACATTACATCGTCAGTCACAAGATCCAACGAGAGGGCTAATATTCTTGACATTATACAAACACTGCCTCCTTTCAATGCCCTGTTGTGGCAAACCGACATGAATGGAATACATGGGCCTATAAGATTCAAAACAATCAAGCCAAGGGAAGGAAATGGCCAGACCTATGCTGATGTGAGGTCAACCTTTCTGGAAAAATTTGGCTCTAAGGTAGGTGGCACCTCATACGGGCAGAATCAGGATACCGATCTTCACTCGCATCTCCTTGACCTATGCGTGTCATATTTTTCGGCAAGAGGCCTCAGATGTGGCAATTTTGGCAGAATAAACAACCTGATACCGGATTCTGTCCTTGAAATTGATGAGACTGAATATATGGTTGAAGTTGAGGTTTCAGACGTTGCAAATTTGGGCAGAATAATTGGCAAGATAATTAACTATCGTGGCCGAAGAATTATTTTCGTTACCCTGGGAGAATTGTGCCACATTGTATATAGGGGCATTCTCCGTGCATGTTCCGGTGAAAATCCGAATCAGGAGGAAGCACACATTACCTTGGAAATGCTTCCAAACATAACAATCCTTGGTTTTGAGTCAACTATTCCCTACATTTATACCCCTGGAAGGAGGATGGTCCCTAGGAAGGATTATTTCCTGAAGGGATCATTTTACCTGCAGGTGTCAGGTTCTGGAAAGCCAAAATGGAAGGGAATCCTTCTCCATCACATGATCAGCGCCGGATGCTACAGGATGAGTTCTCACGAAATCAGGCAAACCTTTAGCCCCTCTCTCTCCAAATTGATGCTGGAGAACGGAAAAGATCACGTTTCACTTGATGATATTCTCCAGCCGGGAGGAACACCATGATAAGCTGCGATGAAAGTTATGATACGCCCTTTGTCAGGTTTCTGCCTTCCACACTTTCATTTTCTGATTGCTCAGTGAGGCCTGCTGGGCAGCGGTGGGCCACTCTTAGGTATCACATAGACCTCGAGCCAGGTCGGTTCAGGGTCAAGGAGTTCTTTATGGATTGGTTTTTCCCCGGATTCCCAAAATGCCTTCTCAAGGACTTTAGCTCTTCCTATTCTGAGGTGCAAACTGTAGTGGAACAGGGAAGAGTTGGGTTCATGGGTTTGAACTACAGGGGCAAGCTTTCACTTTCAGCTACAATCCTTGGAACTCAGGTAGAAATCGAAGCGCCATCTGCTTCTGAAGGTGAAGAAGGCCTCAGGAAAATATTCCGCGACCTTAAACCGAGCACAAGCGATACTAAGAGGTTATTGGGGGTTCCCTATGCGGAGAGATCATTCTTCACGCATAATCCACCAGCCGGGTGGTATGAAGATGAGCGAATAAGCAGGCTTAAATGGGAGTCATTCAGGTTAAATCTGACTTCGCCACGTGGAGATATATTCAATGTTGCCAGCTTGGGAATATTGCATTCAGATCCAGATCACCTCATAG
>JAVZLI010000140.1:0-3214 GCA_038883835.1 Thermoplasmataceae archaeon | reverse complement strand
CTTGGGCCTAAAAACGGAAATTTGCCAATTTTATATGCCTCCACATAACGTTTTAATAACTTAAAAATAATTTCTTGAGCATGTTTATAACTAGGGCCGAAACAAGGGACGGAAAATCTGGTATAGTAGCCACAGACGGGAAGCGTTTCTATATCGATGAGCTAAGCACTAAGGATCACTGCCTCATGACTGATCCGAACGCTTATTTCGAATATTTGAAAAGAGGCCCCGTTGAATCCGAACTTACGGAGATTGATGATCCGGCTCGATACTATACACCCTCCCCGGCAGAGAGGATATTTCTTCCTGCGGTTAACTTTAAGAGCCATTCCGCCGAATCCTCGATGCGCGAGAACCAATCTCCATACTTCTTTCTGAAGTTCAAGTCCAGCCTTGTCAACCACAAAGGGGTGTCATTCATTCCGAGAAATGTAAAACAGTACGATTATGAGGGTGAAATTGCAATTGTGATAGGAGAAAGGGGCAAGTACCTGTCAAAGAAGGACGCGTCTCGAGTGATATTTGGATATGGAATAGTGAACGACCTCAGCGTGAGGGATTACCAGATGGTTGAGTTTCCAAGATACGGCAAGAATTGGGTTCTTGGCAAAGCTGGAGATTTCGCCCTGCCCTACGGCCCATGGATATTGCCTGCACGTGAGGTTAAGGAGTTTAAATTCAAGATCCGGACATACGTGAATGGAGACAAGAGGCAGGATGGGACCACTGAAGACATGATATTTTCTGTGGAAGAGCTGATTGCCGAGGTCAGCAAGGTAACCACTTTGAGGCCAGGAGACATCATAACAACAGGTACGCCTTCAGGGGTTGCAGTGCACTCTGGCAAGGGTTTCCTGAAGGATGGTGATGTGGTCAACGTTGAAGTTCCCGGAATAGGCATGCTTGAGACCAATATAAAAAATGAAGACCCAAACAAACTGCTCTATTAAAAACGGCGGATCGTTAACGCTCCCTTTCCACAATAAACTGAAGAACCACAGGGCGCCCCTCATCTCTGATGATCCCCATACCATCGTGCAGGGCTTCCCCCACGTCAGACGGGTCTTCAATTAGCCTGTATGATCCACCAAAAGTTTCAATGATCTTTCCAATAGGGTATCTCTTAAGCGATGCCCCTGGGTACGTGCCAGTCTTCTTTGCAACACCCTCTGGAAATACATCATCGACAGCGATGGCTGATGCAAGCCATCCGCCGTTGTCGTATATTGCGCAGAGGATAGGATTGTCCTTTGCAGCATATCCGAATGCTGAAGGCACCCCAAAATAAAACGCACCGTCTCCAACGCCTGCAACAACATCCTTGCCTGTGGCAATCCTGTATCCCAACGCTGAACCCATCGCAATGCCCAGGTATCCGGCAGAGGGAGTTGAGAAATAAGACCCAAATGAGAGAGGCATAGCATACCTTGGGTCGATCTGGTATTCTGTGAACATGACTGCACCCAGCCGTCCGATCTCGTAGGAGAGATAACGAGGGTGTATCTTCGATGAACGTGAGAGCCTCATTATTTCCTCCCTCTTTGATTTGAGCTCGCTGGCATGCATTTCCGAGAGCCTTGACCTGCGATCCTCGACCTTTTCTCGGCTGATGTTGGGGTTGATCCTGTCCAGGAAGTCGGCTATGTCAGCCCGTATCTTAAGAGTTGCATCTATTCCGTAATAAGGGATGTTCAGGAAGTCCGGATCGGCGTCAACTCTTATCACATCACAGCCTGGCTTGAATCTTGACGGAATCCAAGGTACATCATCCTCAAGCACCAATATAAGGTCAGCATCGCGAAGATCAAGGTGATCCAAGGCCATGGGGCCGTCTGCAGGGTAATTGACGAATTCCCCCGCATAATTAATTACCGGGATACCATACCTATTGGCGAAGGCGGTAAGGGCATTGTACCACTCCAAGTGCCTTCCTGACCTCCAGGTTACGATCATGGGATTGGAGGAAGATTCCAACATCCCCGTGATCCTCCCAATGGTTTCGCTGTCAAGCATTCTGCTTTTCCCGCTCACTGTACCGTAACCTCCCTTGGCACTGTAAGATAGACCGGACCCATGGGCTCAGTTAAAGCAATATCTATTGCTCGGTTCAGGGCAGTTGAGATCTGGTCCCCTGTTCTTATTTCAAAGTCCCACTTGCACCATTGCCTCACCATTTCGCCCTGATCCCTAGCCTCCTGCGCCCAGTGAATCCGGCGATTCCGGCTGGCGGTGCTTCCCGCCTCTGTGTACGGTGTCCGGCCGGCAATGACAACAAGTGGAGTACGGGAAGAAAGTGCATCCATCATCACACCAGTGGTGTTTGCGGTGCCGGGGGTCGTGTGGACGAATACTGTTCCGATCTTTCCGGCAAGGGAGTAGCCATAGGCTGCAGATGCTGCGGTAATCTCGTGCGGTATGACGATTATTTCAGGAATTCTGCCTCCTGACGCCGCTTCCTCGATAAAAGCGGCATGATCGGTGCCTGATACCATGAATATGCGATCTACCCCACGATCGAATAGAATCTCAAGAATCCGCCTGGCGTTTGACATAAGCCTGTGATCAACAGTTACCGATAAATTAACGTTTTGGCACACCGTGATGATTCATATATTGCATGGTTGTTGGGGCTGGGTTGGTCACTCTCCCTTCCCAACAGCGCCTATGGAGGGAATTACCTCTTTGGCAAAGAGTTCCATGCTGCTGAAAACATCCTGCCTGTCAATGTCCCCAAATGAAAATTTGCACATGACAGCATTGGCTCCTGTGTATTTAACCGACCTTGCTATCATTTCCGCAACAGTTTCGGGCGATCCTACAAACACCAGCCCCTTCCTGAACGCGGCATCGATGTCTTTTAAAGATTCAAAGTCCGGGATATTGAAACCTGTGTTGATTCTTGATTTATAGGTGTTCTCGCCACCCTCCCTTCTGCTTATTTCCAGGAGGTTATCAACCCATGACTTGAGGGCTGGCTTGGCAATTTCCCTTGCCTTGTTATCTGTTTCAGCGACCAGAACGACTCGTTGAAGCGCGAGGGTTGGCAAAGGCATGCCAGACTCCATGGGGTGGCTGGAACGGAAACTTTCAATGTAGGTTGCAAATGCATTTCTCAATACTTCATCGCTATCAAGCCCCCAGGCAGTATTGAATCCCATTTCAGCAACCCATCTTATTGTGTTTATGTTTCTTGTTGGGATCCAGATTGGCGGAT
>JAVZLI010000139.1:0-3252 GCA_038883835.1 Thermoplasmataceae archaeon | reverse complement strand
CATGAAGGCAAAGAAATTTGCAGGATAATATACCAAATCTTGGCTTGCAAACTAATAAATAATGCAGTATGTTATTCATACTCATGGCAGAACTGAGGAAAGTAGCTTGGGACAGCATGGAACCAGAGAAGCTTTCTGAAAAAATTACAAGGCGGTTTATTTATGGCGACAGGGCTATGATTGCTGAAGTCATACTTAAAAAGGGGGCTGTAGTTCCCGAGCATCGACATGAAAGTGAACAGCTGACCTGGATCACAAAGGGGGAACTGCTCTTCGAGATAAACGGCAAGGAGATCCACGTAAGGGCTGGTGAAGTATTAGTCATACCATCCAACACGCCCCACAAGGCTACCGCCCTGGAGGATACGATCGACTTTGATCTATTCAGCCCAATCAGGCAAGACTGGATATCTGGAGACGATCAATATTTGAGGGGAAAGTGAAACACCCCACATTCTTTACCCATATATACACGTACAGCTTGTTGGCCCTAGGGGAATGCTTGAAGGCCATCCAACTTTCATTGGATCTTCCGCTCATATAATGCTGTAACCTTCTCTTTTATCTCTTTCCAGGATAGGAAGCTGGCTGAAATATGGCAGGATCAATTATGCATCTAAGGTTGAACCTTTGGGAAAGGAAACCTCTCTTTATTTCCCTACAGTGCCATTTTTCACGTAAACTGCCTCAATTGTGGCTTTTCTTGTGCCTGCTGAGGTACCTAGCCAATCTCTTCATGCCTTCATCCACAGCTTCATCGGAGGTCGCGAACGAAACTCTAATGTAGTTCTTCCCGGAGTCTCCGAAAAGATACCCTGGCATGACTCCAACCTTTTCCTCCTTCAGAAGTCCAGCCGCAAGATCCTTGCTACTGATGCCTGATGCTGAAATATCTATCCACGCATAGAATGCTCCCTGTGGAGGCACGATTGACATGACAGTGCCATTCTCTTCCACGTGCCTTAATACAATATCCCTGCGCTTTGACCATGTTGAGACCATCTTTTTGACATATTCCTTTGATTTTGGGTTTTTAAGAGCCTCTACGGCAGCATGCTGGGCGACACTTCCAGCGCATACCATAGTGTAACCAAGCAAAGAGGTCATCTTCTCAGTAAGTTCCTGCGAGGACGCAGCATACCCAATCCTCCAGCCCATCATCGCATATCCTTTCGACATGCCGTTAACCGTTACTGTGCGATCTTTCATGCCTGGGATGGAGGCAAAACTGATATGCTTGCTGTCACCATACAATATCTTCTCATATATTTCGTCTGAAATTACGGTTAAATTTGCCCTTTCAGCCACGCCGGCAATATCTTCCAGCTCAGACCTTGTCAGGACATGGCCGCTCGGGTTTTGCGGCGTGTTAAGTATGAGGAGCTTGCTTCTGTCTGTAACAGCGTTTTCAAGGTCAGCGGAGCTGAGCCTGAAACCCTCGCTTCTCCTTAATGGCACTCTAACAGGTTTTGCACCCGCCATGTCTGCAAGAATGTGGTAATGGAACCATGCCGGGTCAGGTATTATTACCTCATCTCCCCTGTCAGCCAGGGCAAAAAGCAGAAGGAATATGGATGAGGAACTTCCGGGTGAAACTATTATTTCTGCTGGATCGTAGCTGATTCCATTCTCTTCCCTGAGTTTTCGTGCTATAGCTTCCCTGAGGGGAAGGATTCCAGTTGAGCTTGTGTAATGGGTCTTTCCCTCATCCATAGCCACCTTAGCCGCACTATTTACGAAATCAGGAGTTGGAAAATCAGGCTCTCCAGCAGTGAGGCTGATGACATCGTTTGGCAAACCAAGAGCAATTTTGAAAACATCATCATCTATTGAACGTGCTCTCCGTGAGATCATAAAATTTGGTTTCTTCCCTGGTTCCTTCGTGGCTTCCATGATAATACAGATCATGGAATGAAGGACGGTGTTTATTAATTCTCGCTTTGCTGGGCCCTATATATCTGGAGAGGAAGTGGAATTTAAATTCTGCCTGCATCAACAAAGCAGCATCTAAACTTAGATGAAAAAATAGGGGAATTATGGGTTAAATAAAAAATTAAAGATGACCTTTTATTGTAAATTTCATGCCTTTGCGGCTGAGATTGAAAGTCTCCTGTGCCTTACTCCAGACTCCACTGCTATGTAATAGAATATAAGTGCAACAACAGCAAATATCACAGAATCCCATGGGAATGGAACAATGTTTATCCCGCCAAAGAGGGAACTACCTATGTATGAATACCCAAGAATGAATAGGAAAAATATGGGCATCCATATTCCATATCCAAGAGATTTGAGGCTGACCTTGTTATGCCTGGCGTAGAAGACAAGCAGAACTATGCCAGCAAGATCTAGAGGGACGATGAGCTCTATTACTGGGAAAGTAGACCAGTAAAGCATAAGGGTTGTTACAAGCCATGCAATGGGAGCAAGTATCTTGGCAGCTGGTAATTTGAAGGGCCTTTTCACTTCTGGGTCAGTTTTTCTGAAAACTGCAAGGCTTACGCAACCAGGAGCATAAGACAATAGGAACGCATCCACCATGAAGCCTATAATGGTTGCAAGGGATCTTCCAAGCGCTACAAGGATCAGCGACACAACAAATACCAGAATTACTGAGAACACTGGAACTCCGCTTTTTGTCATTTTGTCCAGCCATCTTGGGAAGAATTTATCCTCTTTGGCTAGTGTCTGCCCAACTCTGGCGGTTCCCCCATAATATATGATGCCATCCTTGAATGTTGCTATAAGAGCTACGATCACAGCCACAACAACAATGATTGGCAATGCCAGAACCTGTGCCTCTGAAGCATAGGGTGAAGTGCTTCCATAGAATGAAGCCCAGTTTCCCGCTCCGTTTGTTCCAAAGAGGGATGGTGTGGCAGCACCAACGAACACGAAAGCCAGGAGCGCATATATTGCTGCTGATATTACTATTGAAATAATTATTGCAAGAGGGATGCTCTTGCCCGGGTTCTTAGCCTCTTCGGAATAATCGACAGGCTGCCTGAAACCTCCGTAGCCGAAAACAGTGAACGTGATAGCAGTGAACAATCCAGCAGCCCCATAGGGCGCTATCCCTCCATAAGAGGGGTTGTTAAGGTTCGATGTGTTGAATGAAAAGGCCAATCCAATAAGGACAACAGCAATGAGAACTACTGTGACAATTGTGAGAACTGAATTTATGTTGCCCATATGTTTTATCCTTAGCATATTGATCAAAAAGATCAATATGAGGAAAATCTCAGCCACAAG
>JAVZLI010000138.1:0-3301 GCA_038883835.1 Thermoplasmataceae archaeon | reverse complement strand
GAATCAAAATTGCAAGGCCCATGGGGAATGTATCGACTGTAACTTTCTGTTCTTCCGCCAATCTTGGGCCAGGATTCGATGTAATGGCTCTTGCACTTGACGTTTTCTATGACAGGATTCTTGTAAGCGAAGGAGAAAAGACCCACTCTCCCTCCATAACGGTTGCAGGCAATGGCGTGCCCTCTAAGGCTGAAGAAAACACAGCAGGGTTGTCCCTCACAAGACTGATTGAGGACTTTGGAATAGAACGATCAATCAATGTAAAGATAGAAAAGGGTATCCCACCAGGCCTCGGGCTTGGAAGCAGCGGGGCCTCAGCAGTTGGCGCTGTCCTTGCCGCAGACAAACTTTTCAACCTAGGCTTGACGAAGGAAAAAATTGTAGAGTATTCCATGTACGGTGAAATTGCATCGTCCGGCACTCCACACCCAGATAATGTTGCTGCTGCTGCCTTCGGCAACCTGGCAATTGTAACATCAATTGATCCCCTTCGGGTAAGGTCGTTCAGGGTGGCTGAAAACCTATCTTTCCTCCTGATGATGCCGGAACTGAGAATTGAGAATAAGACCAGAAGATGCAGGGAACTAGTACCCAGCACCGTGCACATGCACGATGTGGTTTCAAATAGCAGGAGCCTGGCGTCGCTCCTCCCGGGCCTCCTAAGTGGAGATGCCGAGCTCCTTTCCGCCGGCCTTGAGGACAGGATAGTTGAGGAAGCGAGAAAACCGCTTTATCAATATTATGAAGAACTTAAGAAGGCCATGGTTAACCATGGTGCAATTGGTGCATGCCTCAGCGGAGCTGGACCAAGTGTCCTTGTGTTTCTAGATGCAGGAACACCCATAAACCCGCTGCTCAAGGTTGCACAATCTATCTTTGGAAAATATGGCTACAAGGTTACATTTGCCCTCGCAAGGCCAGCTGGCGGTGCTGCCATTGAGCAATCAGACACCTATTAGGGAAACCGTTGATCCCCCTCGGTTCAGCCTGACATTCCCCATATATCAGACAAGCGCCTTTAAACTTCCGGAAGGCGAGAAGTACAGGTATGGGCGAGAGGGGAACCCAACCGTGGAGGAACTACAGAGGATAATTAGCGAATTTGAAAATTCTGAAGAGACTGTTTGTTTTTCTTCTGGAATGGGTGCAATAGTGACAACGCTCCTTACCCTGATCAAGCCCGGGCAGAGGCTGATCATGCCGATCGATACATTTGCTAGAACCTCAAGATTTGCTAGGGACTTTCTTGCAAAGTGGGGTGTGGACGTCAGGATTGTTTCTCCTGGGACTGAGCCAATAATTTCTGAGATCAGCAAGGGATGCGTCGTCTTCGTTGAAACTATATCAAACCCCATTCTACGTGTTTACGACATTCACAAGCTGTCAAAGGAGGTTCATTCCGCTGATGGCCTTCTAATAACTGATTCAACTTTCGCTACACCTGTCAACTGCAGCCCTGTGAAGCTTGGTTCTGACGTTGACATTCATTCCCTGTCCAAATTCATCGGTGGGCACAATGATCTGATCGGCGGATCTGCCTCTGGAAATTTTGAATTGCTGAAGCAAATAGACCTCTTCAGGCGCACCCTAGGCACAAGCATGGACCCCAACACAGCCTTCCTGGCCATCAGGGGGATTAAGACCCTGAAATTGAGAATGGAGAAAATAAATGAAAATGCGAATGAGGTTGCGAAGCAGCTTTCAAAGATCGATCAGTTCAAGGGCGTTTCGTATCCAGGGCTCCCATCCCATCCTGACTTCCAGATCGCCTCGAGGATCTTGAAGGGATATGGCGGCGTTGTAACATTTCGGAAGAATAATTTCAGGGGAATTGAGAAGCCAACATTCGAAGGGCTAAGGCTGGTGATTCCTGCAAACACCCTTGGAAATATAACAAGCATAATATCCCATCCTGCCACAATGTCGCACAGGTCTCTGGAACCAAAGGAAATGGATCTTCTCGGAATAGATGGGCATACCTTCAGGTTATCCGTGGGAATAGAGGACCCAGATATGATAGTCGAAGATATTCTCAACCTATAGGTTTACCTGCTTCACCTTAACATCTATTGGGTTTCGGATTGCGTACAGGGCAGGGCAAACAGCCTCGCTTTCCCGTATTATTTGTGTTATCTCCCTATCCGCTGCAACTTCCAAAGTAATATTCTTTATTATTGGATTTTTAACTTCTGTGACTACCGGCCCAAGATCGTAAAGCATCTTTGCCTTCACAACAAGCTTGTTAAGAGTAACACCCTTTTCCGCAGCGATCACAGCTATGGTAGAAGCGAAGCATGATGATAGGCCAACAAGCATGTAGGTAAGGGGTGTGGGCTGTACTCCTCTTCCACCAAGAACTTCAGGTTCATCCACGTTTATGGTAAAAGAACTGGCTGGAGTTGATACCCTTGAGGTAACCATGGGGCTGCCATCAAAATGAAAGACGGCCTCAACTTCTTTCGATAACTCCAAGTGATCGCCGTTCTCCCGGGCCTTTGTTTTGCTCTTGTTCAGAGAATCCAGATTTATGTTGTTAACTACAACCATAATATCCTATCGTTCCTAGGAATTTAATAATATGTCTAGATGGCCAGCAATGCACTTCCCTGGACCTAGCTGAAGATACAACAAATACAAGGAATTTTGCAACAGTGGCATTTATCACAGGCTGAAACACCCAAGAATGCAGAGTGCAAGGTTTCTCTTCAATGGGTCCACAAGCATTACTCTGTTATTGCGAATGTCCTAGAAAACATTGCCCGAACCACAGATATCAGCCAAATGTCTCCTCGATTCTTTTCAGCCTGACTTCACGCGCTGCCTTTTCAAGATACGTGTAAACGGTTCTCTGCTTGCTTCCAAGAATAAGCTTTATTACAGCCTCCCTTGCGTATTCCAGAGACACATAATCGCCTATGAGTGAGACAGTATCACCATATACCGACACGTAAACTGAAGTAAGTTCCTCTATTATAGACCTGGTGCGCCCTGAAGTTCCTATGAGCCTTGATCTGATCTGCTGAATTCTCTTTGAACCTGGTTTGGCATAGTCCCTTAGGCTGATTATGATCAGTTGATAGTTTTCATTATAAAGGGAAATTGCTTTTTCCGGATTAAAACCACGGCCAATGGCCTGCACAACGCTAAGGGTGGTGAGCGCCCTGAGAGGGTCCCTGGAACCACGTACTTCTACTTCACCTGTACTGGAATCTATTATGAGATCAACAGAGGCTAGCTTCTCTATCCTTGCCTTCGTTTTCCCTCCGCGACCTATAAGAACTCCCACCCTGTCAGTGGGAAT
>JAVZLI010000137.1:0-3333 GCA_038883835.1 Thermoplasmataceae archaeon | reverse complement strand
TTTCTCCCCTCTTTGCAGCATTCGCGGCAAGATCAAAACTCCTGACGGCAAATTCGTCTGCTTCCTTTCTACTTATGCCAAACTTTCTGGCACTTCGCTCTGCAGAGACACCCATGTGCTCGCCGTAGAAAGCGTCAAGAAGGCCATCATTAAGCATTACATCCCTCAACTCAAGCTTGCGATCGAGCAGCTGTTTCACTCCCCACCGCACATCAGAGCTGACAAACAATGGTGCCCTGCTCATGCTTTCCATTCCACCGGCAATAACCAAATCCCTTTCCCCAAGCATTATTTCCCTGGCAGCAGATTCAACTGCCAGCATTCCGGACGCACAGACAACATTCACAGTGTACTTCAGAACAGTATCAGGAAGCCCTCCTAATCTAGCGGCTTGCCCAGCTGGGTTTTGACCAACTCCAGCCTGAAGCACATTCCCCAGAATGACCTCCTGAATTTCATCTGGATTTAGCTTGTTTCTCCTCAGAATATCTGATATGACATGTCCAGCCAGCTCTGGCGCAGGCAGGCCCGCAAGAGCACGCCCAAACTTACCTATTGGTGTCCTCAGTGCATCAAGTATGTAGACACTGGAGTCGATCATAATTGGTGATAACACCAGAAAATATTAAACAATGCAATGAAATTTTCGAGTATCAGTTCTGAACCGTTCCTTGCTCGATCTCCTTTTGCAGCCTTGACTTCTTTTTTATCACGTAGCGGGTTACGTATCCTGCTATGTGATTGAGAGTTCTCTTTGATACGCCTTTCATTGTTGCCTTCAGTATTTCCCTGTTTCTCACGAAATCTTCGTTAAATAGGTCCTTATGCTCTTCCACAAGCTCGCTGGATATTCGCTTTATGTTGGATGGCCGAATGCTTCCCATGTAAAGACCCTATCACGCCTATTTATAAAATAGTTGCAGGTCAATCGGGCGGTACAACAAGGACTGGTATCTGGCTAAGTTTGATTATCTCACTGCTAACAGAACCTAGCAAAACCTTGCTTAACCCAGAGAGTTTCCTTGTTCCAGTAATTATCAAATCAACTGACCTCTCTGTTGCAGATTTTGTCATGACCCTGGCAATCTGCTCCCCGGGAGCGTCAAGTTTCAGGAATGTTGCGTTGATCTTTTCAAGCTCCACTATTTCCTTCGCTGCATTAATCACACCTTCTGATGTATCCCTAGCATGCTGGTACATCGACGGCGGTACATATGCGTCAAAACTAGGGCCGGCCCCTACCACAAGTGGAGAAACATAACATATAACGTACTCGTCCACAATGTCTTTGAATCTGAGGGCAAATTTTAGTGCCTTCCTAGCCACCGCAGAGTTATCAAATGCCACTAAAACTTTCACCAATGAATATGTTTAGAGTGACTTTAATACTTTTCCCTCTGATTGGTTTGGAAGCAATTGTTGCTTAAGGATCTATGTCTGAGTAGCTATATTTCTGGCCCATGAAATTAAAAGAACCTAAAGCACTGCTCCCTAGACTGATGCTTCATTCGTCCAGTATGGATTCCAATTTGTTTTACTCCTTTGCCGTGAGATTCACGAAGAAAAGCTAAATTCAATTAGCTAGGCTTCAACAGCGATGAAAATCAGGAGAGTATTCATGCCTACTCTTATGCTGCATCAATAATCGCTAAAGATGAGGGCCTTGATCTTTCATTAAAAACTTAAAGCAAGCAGTTTGCCATCAATGAGTTTGAAGCCATTCCAATAAATTTTCTGCCGCTGAAACAGGTACTAATTGCAAGTGAATATCAATAAGATTCTTGAAGAAAAACGGCACTATGGATCTTGACCTTTTCAAGATTTTTCAGTGCCCCCAGAAAGTTCAGGAGAAGATTAATGTCAAGTTCTCAGCCAAGAATGTTTCTTTTGAGACTCGCCAATGAATTCCTGAAGAAGTTCCTTCTGCCGAGTGCTTAGGTGCTTTGGCACAGTTACCTTGATCTGAACAAGCAGATCGCCACTTCCCCTTGAATTCAATCGTGGAAAGCCGCCATTTTTTACCCTTATAATTTCATCCGGCTGCGTGCCAGGTGGTATCTGTACCTTGAATGTCTCATCAAACACTTTTATCTCTTTTTCAGTTCCTAATGCTGCCTCTGGAAATGATATTTCATGCTGAATGAGGATATCGTCATTAATCCTCTTTATGCCCGGTTCCTCCTCTATGTTCAACATAACGTAGAGATCCCCGGTTCGCCCCATTGATGACTGTCCCTTGCCACGAACTCTCAGCCTAAGACCGTTCTGCGCACCCTTCGGCACTTCTACCTCAATATTCTCGGTTATGCTGATAGAACCCGTTCCTTTGCACTTCGCACATGGTTTTTCCGGTATTTGGCCTCTTCCTGAACAAGTTCTGCAAGTTGTTACTGTAACCATCCTGAAAAAGCCTTGGCCTTGCACAACACGTTGCTGACCCGTTCCCCCGCAGGTCGGGCATGTTGACATCCTTCTGGTTTCTGAACCAGTTCCCCCACAGGCATCACATTGGGCATTTCGCCTGTATTTTATGGATTTTTTAGAGCCATAGTATGCATCCTTCATCGATATCTTGAGGCTGGTTATTAAGTCGAGGCTCTCCTGTTCATTTCTGAACCCGGAAAAAAATGTATCGCCTTCTGTTCCGAATCCGAACCCTCCTCCAAATATCCGGTTAAAAATATCCCTTAGGTCACTGAAGTCATCAAAGTGGCTGAAGTCCTGCCAGGTGAAATCGCTCCTTCCCTGTCCAAATTCCACCCTTCCTGTC
Source organism: Thermoplasmataceae archaeon (assembly GCA_038883835.1). Classification (GTDB taxonomy): domain Archaea; phylum Thermoplasmatota; class Thermoplasmata; order Thermoplasmatales; family Thermoplasmataceae; genus UBA447. Next base: position 563 of record JAVZLI010000137.1, on the reverse strand, counting down.
TGATCATACATCCTACGCTTATTCTCATCTGATAAAACCTCGTAGGCTTCGCTGATCTCCTTGAATTTTTCTTCAGCTTCCTTTTTGTTATCTGGATTGGCGTCGGGGTGATATTTCCTAGCCAATGCACGGAAGGCTTTCTTTATATCATCCTGAGAAGCGTTCTTGGGGACTCCAAGAATGCTGTAGTAATCCTTAGCCATCAGCTATCATCATGGCTTCTTTTCACTATAGCTGGTATCGTATACTTTCTCTTCAGAACCTGTATCCTGCGCTTTCTGTTCCCCAGCGTTGCTGGCCTCGTTCTGGGAAGTAGAAGTTTGCTGGCCTGTTGATTGATACATCCTTGCACCCACTTCCTGAATCTTCTTTGATAAATCATCCATGAGCCCATCGATTTTCTTGATATCCTTCTTAGAAATAGCATCCCTTAGGTCCTTTACTTTCTCCTGAATTTCCTTTTTGGTAGTATCATCAATCTTATTTCCAGCCTCGTTGATAGTTTTCTCGACGGTATATGCAAGTGACTCTGCCGTGTTTATCTTTTCAACTTCCTCCTTTCT
>JAVZLI010000136.1:0-3335 GCA_038883835.1 Thermoplasmataceae archaeon | reverse complement strand
TTTAATTGCAATCAGGCGAAACTTGGCTTATATTCCTTCAGGTGTTGCTGTTTTCCCTCTCTTCCCAAATCCCCAGATTTTTGGCAAATAGCATGGACATTCAATCGCCCACAAAGAAATTAGCACGGATACGATAGCATCGCAAAACATAAAAAAGGGGATTTAGCTTTTAGCTCACTGACTCCAAATGACAGCAATTGGTTAATAACCATCGCCCTGTATCATTTGGATGGCATAGGTAGCCTTTAGTGCATTTTCTAGCTAGAGACGGCATTTAGCGCTCATTGCTGGCATAATTCGCCAACCTATGTCCACCATAATTTACTTTTTCCGCTGTTCAAGGACAGGAAAAGACATGGTTACGAGATAGTTAGGCACGTCAACGATTTCAGATATCCTCAGGTTGCCAAGTATGCTGCAAAGGATATAAGCCTCTCCTCTTGTGTATCCCTGATCCGACAACACGTTTATCATCTCCCTGACCGATTCCCTGGCAGCCTCCAAAATGTCTGGGCCTATACCCATTGTGTTAATGAAGCTCCCGGATACATTCTCTGAGGCGAACACACGTGGAAAATTAACCTGCTGGCCCTTGATTACCTCTAATTTTACCTGGCAGTTGCAACTAGTCTCCATTGCGGTTCCACAAACCTCTCCATCGCCCTGCAATGCATGTGGGTCGGCAAATGAAACAAGGGCGCCTTCTACGTTAACAGGAAGATACAGAACGGATGATTCTCTGTTTAGTTTATTATCCATGTTTCCCCCAAACCTCTGTGGAGGGATCATTGGATAGGAACCAGAGGATGGAGCAGTTCCAATAATACCCAGGAAGGGATTGGTGCGTAACATTACTCCGTGGAGAAAATCATCCCTCGTCGATTGCGCTTTTCCGTTTCTTATCTTCCATATGACCAGCTCATCTTCGAATTCGGAACTAAGCAGCCCGAAGTCATGCAGCGATGCAGTCCACGCCCAGTTTGCCACCTCAATCTTCTTTATGGTGATTTTCAATGTGTCACCGGGTTCGGCGCCATCAACATAAATGGGACCGACGGCGCCGTCAAATAGTTCATTGTTTATACTCTTCAGATCAGATGTTGTAAATCCTTCCTTGATCTGTTTTGTTGATGAATCAGGGATTTTAAGCAAGATTTCTGACCCAGAGTCGACATATTCTATGGGAGCCAGATTTGGCTCCCACTTAAAGTGAATATTTGAGTCTTTGAAACCATCAACCGTCTTCATATCTCTTCGCCGGCCTCAAGGGTGACATTTATACCCTTCTTTAGGGAGAAATAAATTGCCCCAAATAAAAGGTATGCAACCATGAACGCCACCGCTATGATCACGTATATGTTTATTGAAAGAAATGACCCATATAATGCAAAGAGGTAGATACCTATTCCAGCAACTGGAGCTGCAACATAATACCATTTCATGCTTCTGAATTTGGAGAAATATACAGGCAGCGACGAGTTAATCAGAATATGTTCTATAATTGTGCCTGCCCCAGTCCATACACCAGTAACGAGGAATCCGTTCAGTGGCCCAAATAACCATCCAGTGACGGTGAAGATCACGACACCAATGACGGTATTCCAAGCAAGCGATACATGTGGGCTTTTGTGCACCGCATGCGTAAGGGAAAGAGCTTTTGGTAACATCCCGTCCCTAGACATTGTATACATATCCCTTGAACCAGCGTTTATTATGGCGAGGGTGTCAACAAATCCGCTATTGACAAGAAACAGGAACATTACAATAGCAAGAACGATGCCACCATCCTGAAGGGTCAAGATCAAGCCGGGGAGAAAATTGCTGAAATAATTTGACATGTTTTCCGGTCCCCAGCCAACTGTCATGACGTAGCTCATGAAGAGAAAGAACGCGCCAAGTATGAGTATTGTGGCAATAACGCCCCTCCTTATGTTTATGTGAGCTGACTTAGCCTCTGTTCCAAGGAACGTCATTGACCCCCATCCTGCGAGGGAAGTAAATGAGAATACTAAACCCAGAGCGACGCCGCTCCATCCAGTCGGCGAGTATTTAGTTGTGAATACAGAACCATCGAGCGGATGCTGTGTGTGCGCCAAAATAAAGAATGCTGCGATTAGAAGAATGATCATTTCTATTGTGCCAGTGAATACGCTGTACTTGAGCGAATTCTTTATGCCTGAATAAGCCAGCCCGAATGCCGAGGCTGCAATTATGAGCCCAACAGGGTACCACAGCCAGGATGGTACATTGACTCCCAGGACAAGCAGCCCATACTGGAGGGCAAGTGCAGTCTCAAAATATATGAAGGGAGTTGCCCCGACGACTGTGTAAAGCATATAAACCCAACCACCAAATCCCCCCACTCTAGGTCCAAATCCACGTTCAATATACCTGTAGTACCCGCCACTTGATGCCACTTTTTTTGAAAACACAAAAACAACAAAGCCTGCCAAAAGCACTCCAAACAGCGCAAAAACATAGGTCAATGGCAATGCCCCATAAGCAAAGGCTGCCGCACCCGTCATGGTGGCAGTTACTGCTATTGCCGGCGCAGTAAAGGAAATAGACTGGAAAATAAGTTCAATATAAGTTACAACACCTTTCTTCAGCTCTCTGCTTTCCCCTGGCATGTATGAGCATGGTACGACTTTATAAAGATTTTCTTATCTGAACTAAGGCTATAGAAATAACATTTAGAGTGTGGATAATGGCCAGGGAGAGCCAGCTTTAATCACATTGAAGCTGCTACCATGAGTATTAGGACCACAATAACAAGGATTACTGAAAGTACGCTGGCATTTAACGCGGTTTTGTACCTTCCACCTTCAGTGTTTCTCAGCAATCTGAAGAGAAAGCCCTCGTACAGAATTATGTAAGTAACAAACGCAATAACAATCCCGGCGGTGAGCAATATTCCACTGGTTGAAGCAATTGCCGGAAACATTGAATTAGCTTCGAGCAGGGCGCTGACCACAATTCCAAGAATTATGGTCAAACCTCCAAATGCCCGGATTAGCATAATTCCCATCTTCACAAGCCTTGCTGAGAGGTAGTTATCCTTTTCTGATCTCAGCGCGTAAATTAGGACTAGTCCCGATACGATCCAAAGGATCCCAAGGACACCGTGAACCGCAGTAAACATAGAAATGATGAAACTCATTCTTTCAGCATATCCCGCTTACAGAATAAATTTTTGAATTGACTGTAACGACTATCATAGATAATAAAGGAATAGGTTTCTTCCCGCCTTCGCTTGTGTAATTTGTTTTGATGAATGCTTCTAGAACTCATGATACAAATGAGAAAGGGCAAATTACTTTTCAAGGCCCTTAATT
>JAVZLI010000135.1:0-3339 GCA_038883835.1 Thermoplasmataceae archaeon | reverse complement strand
GATCGAATACTGGCCTTCCGTATTTTCTCTCCAATATTTCTATGGTTTCTCCGATTTCGTCCCTTGACATATTTTCAGTGTTCAGAGATATTGCAATAACTTTTCTGTCAGAAAGCATTTCAAGAATCCTAATGTATTTGTCCACATCCGGAATACGAAATTCAGGGAATCCGTCAAAGTAAAGCCTCTTTGGAGCGTGCTGCAGTATGATGGCATCCGGCCTGCAAGCACCTATGATTTCAAAACTACCAGGATATGCAGGATGCAGCACGGATCCCTGCCCTTCGATAAACATCACGTCAGGATGCAAATCATCCCATGCTTTGAGAGTAGTGGATTCTAGCCCGCCTGGAATGAAATCGTTTATCATTGAGTCTATCACCACTGTATATTCAAACCCCTGCATCCAGGCCGTCTGCCCTGTTCCGATCATGACCGCGTTGACTCCGCTCTCCTTAAGAGAGTTTGTCAGTATAACGGCCGTTGTTCTTTTACCTATGGCACTGTCGGTTCCGAGAACAGCTATTTTCCGAGATGCAACTTCTCTGATCCTCCCAGTAAAGGGTGGCTTCATATCCCTAAACATTTTTCTCACATCTGTTATGTGTGAGCCGCTTCTAGCAGCCATCTGTGAGAATTCTGGATCGTCGCTTATGAACTCATGAAGCCCGCTAACCACGTCCATTCCCCTTGAAAGAGCCTCTCGTATGAAGGAACGGTAATTCTCAGGGATAAAACCCCCATCTGTTGCAACACCTACAACCAGGGTCGTAGGATTGTACTTGAGGGATTCATGTACACTAGAAACTATTGGTATGTTCTTTCTATTTCCTGTAAGTACTTCACCAGCATCTAAACCGGCTTTCGTTGAATCTATAACTGACGTGACTCTGTATCTTCTAGTATACCTCACAAGGCCATTGGCTGTTTTGCCATAGGTTGTCCCAAACACGCCTTCAGCAAGAACTACTGCGTTGTCCATATTCTTGACCTTCCTGTTAGTACTGCTACAATATCCCTATCCGTTATCTTGTGGCTGAGAAGCCTGTCTGCAGCGGCGACTGCGGAAGCAGACGCAGGGAGAACAGACAGCATCTCGAAATGTTCAATCAGGCTCGCATATCTCTCCATATCCTCGTCAGGAACATACGTAGCCATGCCTCCAGAACGGTAAATTGCGTTCAGGGCTTTCTGGCCATCGTACGCCCTATATGAAACAAGGGGTTCCGATGCCTTTGTCTCACGTATATTGGCCGGATCAAGTTCAGTAATCTTCCGGCTTTTCTCCTTCCAGCTAGCAACTATTGGATTTCCATTTGGAGTGCTGGAGCCAATAAACCGGGGAACCTTTTTAATGATACCTCTGTCATACATCCTTCTGAAACCAGAGTATATGCCTGCAAGTGTTGTTCCATTTCCAAGTGGCACGGCAACATAGGATGGCGATCGGCCGAGTTGCTGTACAATCTCATAGGCGATCATCTCATATCCCTCAATATCCACATAGGAGTTCACAGATCCTGGACTGGAGTCGTACCAACTCTCATCACTGGATTTGTCCCTCATATATTCTACGAGATCCTCATATTTGCTGTTCATTGATAGTACGGTGGATCCATTTGCAAGAATCTCCTGATTCCTCTCTCCAGAATAGTAATCAGGGACTGCAATGACGGATTTCAGCCCATGCATCTTAGCAAAGTGGGATATCGATGCGCCATAATTTCCGCAGGTTGCCAACGAGACAGTATCATATCCCAAACTTTTGGCCCTCAAAACATGCAGCCTGGAAATTCTGTCCTTCTGCGTGCCAGTTATACTTGCCCCTTCAAACTTTATAAAAAGACGTTTCAGCTTGAGGGCACGTTCAAGGTTTCTGGCTCTAAATAATGGCGTTTTGCCAGGAGGTTCTTCCTCCGCTTCCATACCTTCCATTTCAGTTTCACTAGGGTTCAGTGCCCTATGGTGATTGGTAGTTATCACTACTATTTAATTGTTTTCATAATGAGTATATTCACATTATGTTTAAGAATTCATATATTCTCGGTGTTTATAAAAATCGTGAGTGTGACATATAAATATTTTAATTTATTATATATTATTCTATGCCTCTATATTTTTATTAGTTCTGTTCCGGTGGAATCCGAGACTGTCCTGACAAGATCCCTGATCCTAGAATTAATTCCTTTCCAATCGGCAAGGATTCCGGAAAATTCTGGTGTTCTCTCCATGGCCTGCGATAGCATTTTCTCATCAAGGCTTTCAGCAGCATGTTTTGATATCATATGGCCTATATTAATATCAGATTGCCCTATGTATTGTGTTATCTTAGGCATGTAGTGCCCTCCCCCTATGCCGATGAAGTTTTTAGCCTTAGATTGATTTGCATCCATAAGGGAAGAGCAGACGATTTCCAGTATGTCTTCGTTCTCCCATTCAGCTGGAGTTGTTCCAATTTCGAGGAAGAAATTGGGCTTCAAAAGCAGGGGGCCATGATGTGTTGCTTCAAACGTCACGTTTATCCCGTCCCCGGGATCAGAAACTGCAAGTTTTCTGAATACAGCCGTCATCAGTGAGGGATAGCTGATGGACAATTCGCCTGGCAGCCCTCCAAGCTCTGCTTTTCCGAAATTGCCTGTAGGGTGCACTGTCAGGGATTTTATTTTGGCCTGGGAAGAGTGCTTCGAAAGGAATATGACACCCTCTACCTCATTCCACTGGCTGTCTGAGAGAACCTTGGATTTGTCGAAAAATAAATGCTTCTCCTGAATGACCTCCATCAAAAAGCTATTGAACACATATAGATCCTTTGCAGTCTCCCTGAACGGGTAACGCTGCAAGATGTGGCGAAACATCTCCATACTTGCTGGATCCTCTCTTGACGCGATGATCAGGTTCAAAGTACCGTATCACCTTACTTAGATGGTGCTTCGATCAGATCAGCATACAGATGTTCTGCTTTTCTGAAAATCTGTTCCTGCCATTCCCTGAGCCCATGAATATTTGAGTCCTTCTTAACCCGCGAAGTTATCTTTTCGAAATCTGTTGAAAGCTCCCCCTCCTTTCTGCAAATGTAAAGAAGGATGCTCTGAAGGCTGCCTACCTGTGTGTCTTCCAGCGATATGGTATGGCTGACCGCGTCGAGCCTCGGCCTTCTAGGAAGATCAGGGAACTTAAAGTCCCCTCCACTCATTATAGTTCCAATAGCTTCAACCATTGTTTTGTGTTCGTCCATGAACCCCTTGAGGAAATACCTGATATTTGACAGGTTTGCCTTATCGTATAATTTTTGGTAGCCCTCCAAAGTTTCGTTGATATGATCTTTCATCTCCTCGAGGG
>JAVZLI010000134.1:0-3368 GCA_038883835.1 Thermoplasmataceae archaeon | reverse complement strand
ACGGAGGCTTCTTCTATTGCCATTGGTATTAAAAAGTCCTTGCCATTTATAAGGAAATTGACAGCAACTCCAACTGGTATCTCTAGCGTGGAGATGACATTTTCAATAAGCTTATCAGCCACTTCAATATCCAGCGACCCTGTTTTTTGGAGTATTTCATTCTCCTGTGACGTCAGCCCGCTGAACTCAGAAACAAATGACCTTCTTTCGCGTATTCCCATCTTGTAAAAGCCTGAAATGCTGGAACTCTTTGCTCCCATCAAGGTGAAATAGTACAGCTTAATTTAACATGTCTGTCCCATGTACGTACTAATCGCAGTGAACTTTATGATCTGGGTGCTTAGTGTCTCCAATTGTACAGACATGCTGCCCTGACAAAGGATATTTAGTAGCGATGAGTTATCCATCTGATGTTAGAAGGCAGAAGCATTGTTTCGATGGAAGACATCGACAAATCAGAGATAATCGAAGTTCTGGATACAGCCTCTTCAATGGAGAAAGCGCTTGCCTCTGGGAAAAGGCTTCACATTCTGGATGGAAAAATAATGGCAACCCTTTTCTTCGAACCTAGTACCCGTACTAGGTTATCATTTGAGAGCGCTATGCATAGGCTTGGCGGTTCTGTTGTCAGCGTTGCAGAGAGTAAATCTTCATCTGTGGCTAAGGGAGAGACTCTCGCTGATACTGTGAGGATGGTTGAGGCATACTCTGATATAATCGTTATAAGGCACCCTCAGGACGGTGCGGCTAGGCTTGCAACCAGATTCACCCGAAAACCCATAATAAACGCGGGAGACGGGTCCGGACAGCACCCGACGCAGACTTTACTTGACCTCTACACCATCCGAAAGGAGCTAGGCAAGATAGATGGCCTTAAGATCACACTTCTCGGAGACCTCAGATTTGGAAGAACCGTACATTCCCTCCTTCTGGCACTTGCAAATTTCAAAACAGAAGTTAACCTTGTCTCGCCGCCTATTCTTCGCGTTCCCAACCATATTCTCGAAAAATTCCCTGAAAATAAAATTGGAAGCATAACTGAAAACTTGAACGATGTTATTGGGGATACAGATGTGCTTTATGTGACGAGGATTCAGAAAGAACGATTTACTGATGAAGCCGAATACCAGAGTGTTATAGGATCTTATTCCATAAACGGGCAGATGATACAAGCGATGAAAGAGAATGCAATAATAATGCATCCGCTGCCCAGGGTGGACGAAATCACTGCTGAAGTGGATGGCGATCATAGAGCCGCTTATTTCAGACAGGCAGCAAATGGTGTTCCAGTTAGGATGGCTCTTGTGGCAAAAATAATGGGTGGTGAGTATGGAACAGACTCTTAAGATATCAAAGATAAGGGACGGAACAGTGATTGATCACATTCCGGCTGGAAAGGCACTCAAAGTGATTTCTATTCTCAGGATAGACGAGAAATTTGAGAACTCCGTCAGTATAGGCATGCGCGTCCCAAGCAAAAAGCTCGGATCGAAGGATGTAATAAAGGTTGAAAACAGGAACCTGGAGCGCTTTGAAGTTGACAAAATAGCATTTGTGGCTCCAGATGCCACAATTAGCATAATAAAGAATTATGAGATCACAGAGAAATTTCAGGTTGAGCTTCCTGCAACAATAATAGGAATAGTTAAATGCTACAACCCGAACTGCATAAGCAACTTCAGGGAACCCGTCAACAGCGAATTCGAGCTGGTTTCAAAAAGACCGGTTATGATAAGATGCGTCTACTGTGATAGAAAGATGAATGAAAGGGAAATTCATTCATTCCTATAATCATATCGCAATCCTGTAACGTTCTCTTTCGCATGAAGTTGCAAGGCGATCGGAGATTATTTCAACCTCTTTGGCAATTTTTTCATTAAGCTTTTCATATATTTTTCCGATCTCGGTGTAAATTCTGTATGAAGTTTCGAGCAGTCTTTGACTGTCAAAGACCTTTACTATCTCCCCCTCCTGCCTCAACATTTCTATGCCCACCTCAGCTGTTCGCCTTTTTTCCATCTCGCCTTTCCCGGGTTCGAGGATGATGCTTATGTGCGCTATCTTCATCCTGCGAAGCAACCTCGCGGTGGAGATGTGCAGCGATTGCGCAAAAGTTCCCCCAAAGGCGCTAACAAGGACAAATGAGTTTGTTTTCTCCATGCTGTTCATTAATTCGGAAGCGAGAGTATCGTAGTCATTAGTTGGCCCGACAAAATCTACAGATACAGATGCGATGTCTAGCGGATTGCTCCAGAGTTCAAGATCTTCAAGCTTCCTCCTGTATTCGAACTCCTCCTTAGACAGAACTTGCACTGACACAGGCTGGGGACCCTCAACAGAAATCTCGTAACCTGGACCATCCTTTGCAGATCCAATGAATGCCCTGTCCTTTTTCTCCTGAATGGCCTTGTAAATTGTCCGCCTTTCCTTAATCGGCCTTATGCTCCTGAGTATCCGTTCGCCTGCTATTCCAAAAGCGAGCACGATATTGTCATACCTCTCTTCGTAATATTTCCTGAAGTAGCTTCTCAGAAGCCCTTCAAGCACCTGTTCTTCAATTGTTTCCATATCCATTACCTCATTTCCTGACTTCCTTGCCGAGCTTATTTTCGGACCTTACACTTGCAAACTCCATCAGTTCCTTCTTCAAGTTGACATAGCTAGACATTTTCGCCCTGAAGAGCTCAACTATGATTCCAGTTTTGAAGGCGTGGTTCAGTATCTCCGATATTGCTTCAGATTTTGATTTAAAAAGCCCTTGTGAAACTGCCTCATTGATTATTTCTTCGAGGTTCCTTTCGACCGGCAGTGGATCATTTTCATCCCTTTGAAGAGATACCCTGCTTCTTGCTATATAGTCAAGGGCGGAGTGGCGTATGAACTCAGATCGGCTGCCAAATTTTGAATTGAATGTGAGGAACTCATCTATTTCCTTGAGGTCTTCCTCCGAAATCCGTAATGTTAGTTTTGTATCCTTACTATCCGAGGTCAAGTGATCCGACAAACTAATGACATAATCTATATTTAAATTTTATTCTCTGTACATACAATTTCTTCATAGGATGAGACATTGATGAATTGTTGCATACTTTCCAGAATTTGTAATTGACGTATAATTAAGTAATGCACAATATTATTTGACACAAATCTAATAACTAATGCCATACATGCGTATATATTTATTCGTTTCACGATATTATATTACACTTAGGGAACTGCAACTCCATTGATATTAAGTGACCACTATTCGCGTAACTTATAGAAATAGCTGAAATATTAAGGTCCACGCATTATGGTATTGCAACATCGCGCCGATGATGCCAATGAGTCATTTTTTTGATTTGAAATTCAAATCTAAAAATTTGAAA
>JAVZLI010000133.1:0-3415 GCA_038883835.1 Thermoplasmataceae archaeon | reverse complement strand
AGAAAGGATTGCAAGGAAAATCGTGGAGAGCGTTGATTGGATCCAAAGGGCAGGAATTGCCCACGGTGATCTTTCAGGCGACAACATAATAATTGGCGAGAACAGCAGGGTGTATTTTGTTGATTATGACGGCATGTTCATACCTGAATTCTCGGGTGAGGAGGCAAATGAAATAGGGCATGCAGGCTTTCAGCATCCCCTCAGGGTAAGCAAACATTTTGGCCCCTCACTTGACAATTTCTCCGCCCTTGTGATATACTTCAGCCTGCTTGCAATAGCAAAAAACCCAGTTTTATGGGAAAGGTTTAACGACGATGACCCTGATTGCCTTATTCTTAGAAGGAAGGATTTTCAGAACCTGAAGGGGTCGATCGCCTTCAATGAGGCCACGCGCACCAGAAGCAGAAGGCTTAAAACACTCGGCAATCTTCTTATACAGGCAGTGCAGCATGACCCGATGTGGGATGGATCCGCTCCCGGAAACCTTCTCTCTATTTGAATGCAACTACAGCCATGGTGACATCGTCGTTTCTGATCACGCCTGAATCTATTGCAGCAACAATCCTCTGCTTGAATTCGTCCCTGGATACAGAATCCAGGAGGGCGGGAATGTTTTTCTCGCGGAATATCAATGAAGAAGCGGAGTCTGTGGCAATGACTACTTTCTCGTCAATATGGATTATATCCTCGAATATCTTTGGTGTCGGGAGCTTCGCAGGAGAATCAAGCGGCAATGGGTATCCCTTGCCGCTCCAGACCAGCTGTGGGGATGTGCCGAATTCCCTTATGCTTTTTACTGGAAAGCTCCATAGTATCTTATCACCATTTATTTTAAAGATGCAGGAATCGCCTATGGCCATGGCCCTTAGAAGAAGAAAATTTGTTGAGGTTTCCCGGAACTGAACCAGCAGTATAGTTGAAAAGGAACCATTCACACCCTTATTCCTGATAAACCACGGAAGAGATGCCCAATTAATTCGCCTGTACCACTTCTCTCTCGCTTCCTTGGCTATCCTATTCATTAGGCTTTTGTCAGGCTCCCAGAATAGGTCATAGGGCCCCTGGACGAAGGTTTCAGTTAAGGCTTCTGCCCAGATGTCTGAAAATATTGAGTCGCTAGCTCCGTCAGCTATTGCGAACTTGAGCCGGTCAAGATCATAGGATAGGGCATCTTCATAATCGGACTCCTTGTTGCCAAGCTTGCTCATGCGAAAGCTTGCGATCTTCAAGATATCACTGGATATTTTCCACTGGAGCTCTTGTGCCGATATCGAGAAGCTGCAGGAGTTCATCCAGGCCTGCGTTGAATACGTATCCCTTTGAGCCCGGCGAAACTACCAGTCCCCTTTCCTGGGCCACCCCGATGAATCCTTCGGGTAAGACGCTTGACATTTCAAAGAGCTGCTTTGCAAATTTATCACCAGCCGGCAGTCGGGATTCTGATTCTGGAAACACTACAGGATCTGCCCCCTTGAGCTCTGAAAGGTGGCAATTCCAGAGTAGAACATTTCCATCCCTTGTTGAAAGGGATGTCATTTTCCGGGCTTGTTCGGATGGATCGCCATCGGTTGCGGCACCGTCTGATATGTTGATCACGATCGGAGGATATGAGGATGGATGTTCACCAATCCAGTCGTCAATCCATTCGAAGGCCAGATTGAAAGCTGAAACCATGGGCGTGTTCGAATTTGCAACAGGATCAAACCAAACAGGGAATTCGAATTCCGATTCTACTTCGTTTCCCTCTGGGTCCTTTACCTTTTCTGTCCTCTTTACCATTCTAAGGGGATTTTCGGCTAACTTTGAAATAGGAACAATAGAGCTGTCTCCCAGCAAAGACTCTGCGGTATCAGCCTTCAGGCCATAGCCAATAACGCCAACGTCAAAATAATCCCTCACGCCATCTGTTTTTGTGCAGCGGTATATAATTTCATAAATCTGCCTGTTTATAGCTTCGCTCGCTTCCTGAGCTTTTGATCGCTGGGAACCGCCAAGCTTATGGCTCATGGATCTGCTTTGGTCTAGCAGAAACAGAAAGAGTCCTGGGTTTCTTCTGCTAATTTCAGCACTGTATGACATGGAAGGACAAGCGAATGAAATAAATATAATGTTTTTGGTGCAACCTTAAAGACTCTAGGAGAACAAAAATCCCTTTAATTCCAAGCACTAAGGAAATTCCAGTTCATCTATCTGGTATTCTTTACGGTATAGCATGCCAGCCAAAGCTTGCCCGAAGATTTCTTCCATTTCACCATAGTTAAAAACATTAAGGGATCGAAGCAGAGAAATGTTGAGCAGCCTGTAGGGAGGCGCGAGCGATACTCTTAGAGCTTCATGAGCCAAAAACTCCACCGGATCGAGCGTGATTCCGTCTGCCGTTACTACGGAAGAGGTTTTAATAAGCATAAAAATCCAGGATTTTAAAGCCTTGATGTTCTCACGGGTTGGCTTAACCTTCACCGGGACTCCCCCTTTGTCAAGGCCATAGTTATCAAATACCATGTTGTAGTTGGAAATTATGCTGGCAACAAGAACAGAGGGCGAAAGTTCCGAGCCCTACACCTCCTCTTGATCTCAGAAACTGTCCGGGGCGTCAAATGATTCTACTACCTCTGCTGTAAATGGAGATGATGCCACAATATATATGCCGTTTTCGTAGAATTCCAGAGACCTTCTTATCAATATTCTTAGGTATGTGTGATGCATGCTTGATGGGACAAAAACCATAACCCTGACGCCACTCGTGCCATGTCTCTTCATGAAAATATTGTATCTGGAGATGTTTTCCATGTTGGCATCCTGCCTGATTCTTTCCAGAAGTGAATTCTTAACCAATACCTCTCGCACTTCAGGAAGTACCCCTCCGTTTGATAGATAGGCTATTACACGTATCCTTTCATCCTCAACGGTATAGTTTGTTGTTTCCATCAGCAGCAAATCGCTCGGGCTAAACCCTAAGCCCTTGAGTGCCTCGGATTCTGGAGCTTCAAAAATTATCGTGGATAATGGAATAGACTGGTTCAGCTTATTGAGTATAGAGAATATGCCTGGTGATGGGCCAAGAAATATAAGGCGAAAGTTCGATTCACGAAGAAGGTATTTCGAAATCACATGGGAAACCTCCTTGTATCTAAAGCTGCTGAACCGAAAATCAACTATTACCCATCCGTCCGAGACGTAGGTAGCATTGATTACCAATAATTCCTGTGACATTATCTCCCTTAAAACGTCAAATTCAGTGCCCTCTCTCATTTCGAGTTTAAGGATATAGTTTCCCGAAGAAAATTCAACGCCTTCTCTCTCCAGAAAAGAGATGGAATCGGAGTCCAGATTTTCTCTTTCCACGTAAACCCTTATTACTCCACCCTTAGAGTCCATCATCGAGTGTGCCGGTAGGTCCTTCTTGACATTCTTG
>JAVZLI010000132.1:0-3423 GCA_038883835.1 Thermoplasmataceae archaeon | reverse complement strand
CCAGAACGGGATGTCCTCGTATTTCCTTAGCGCCAACAGAAACAAGAGGAGCATTGCAGTTGACCTAAAGAGGGATCAGGGCATCAAAATGATAAGAAAACTCGTTGAAAAATCTGATGTTATAGTAGAAAACTTTAGGCCAGGGACTCTAGATAAACTTGGTTTGTCCTATGAAAGGGCTAAGTCCATAAATCCTGGCATTGTGTACTGCAGCCTTTCGGGTTATGGGCAGACTGGCCCTTTCAAAGACTATCCTGCATATGACCTTACCCTTCTTTCATATACCGGCCTTTTGAGCATAACAGGTGAAGAGAACAGGCCTCCTGTAAAGTTCGGAGTCCCAATAGCTGACATTGTTTCCGGGCTTTTTGCAGTCATCTCAATAATGGGTGCTCTCCAGGCAAAGGTGAAAATGAATGTGGGACAGCATATTGATATGTCTATGTTTGATTCTAATTTACTCACCCTGACACATCAGGCGCATAGCTATTTTGCCACAGGAAAAAACCCAAGGCGGCTTGGTTCTGCACATGCCTCAATTGCTCCTTACCAGGTTTTCGCCTCGTCAGATGGGTACATTTCAATCTCAGTTGGCACAGAGAAGCTCTGGTTGGACTTCATAGAGAGGATGGGGCTATCTGATCTCAGGAATGATCCGAGGTTCACAACAAATGTGGAAAGGGTAAAAAACAGAGACCTTCTTGCTGAAATCATTAATTCAAAAACAGTGAATTATACGACCTCAGAACTCGCGGAAAAGTTGCGTTCAGCTGGCATCCCCTGTGCCCCAATAAATACCATCAGGGAGGCAGTGGAGAGCGATCAGGCTCTGGAAAGGCAAATGAACATTGGCATTGATGCCCCGTATGGCAGCATAAGGGCGCTTGGAACCCCGTTCAAACTTTCTAAGACTCCGGGGAGTGTGAGAATGCCTCCACCAATGCTTGGCGAGCATACCTCAGAAATCTTGCGGGAAATAGGCTACAGTCAGGAGGAAATTTTAGATGCATCGCGAAGCGGTGTTGTAAATTCAGTGGTAAAAAAGGATGAGGAAATTTAGAGGGATTCACAGATCAATCCATCTGGCGTTTCCTTGACAATAACCGTATCACCTGGTTTAACGTCTCCTTCTGACCTGCAGAAAAATCTAGTGCCATCGTATTCTGCAAGCACAAGTGTATATTTATCGGGATAGGGTTCAGGTGTAGCAACTAGGGAAACCGTGTTCAAGACCTTGCCCCTGTCAATTTCCAATCCTTTGATATTTTCAGAGTGGCACTTTGGGCAAAAGACACGCTCAACCAGAAACCTCTCTCCGCATTCACCGCATTCATAGATACGCATTATATCACCTCAAAGAGAAATGCAGTCGCGCTGTTCCCAAAGCCGGACATATTGAGGGCAAATCCGGTTGAAGCATTCTTCACCTGCCTTTGTCCAGCCTGGGAAGTCAGCTGAAAATATATTTCTCCTGCTTGCGCTATGCCTGTAGCGCCAATAGGATGGCCCTTGGAATTGAGCCCGCCACTGGTATTTATTGGCAACCTTCCGCCTATGTCTGTTTCACCATCCATGAGGGCTTTCCATCCCGTTCCTTTTTCAAAAAAACCTGCATCTTCCGATTCCACTATCTCCAGTATTGTTGCCATATCGTGAAGTTCCGCAATGTCCACATCATTAGGGCTGATCCCGGATTTTCGGAATGCTTTCTGTGAGGCTTCGCGTACACAATCAATGCTGGTCAGGTCCTTCCTGTATGTGACGCTGGAGGATGAAGACGCCATGGCGCTGGATTTTATCATCACTCTCTTTGATGACATTGAAGGTGCGTTTTCGTCGGATGAAACCAGAAGCGCTGCTGCCCCGTCGCTCACGGGGCAATATTCCAGTAGCCTTAGCGGGTCTGCTATCACCTTTGATGACATCACCTCTTCCAAGGTGGTTGGCTTCTGGAAGTGGGCATAGGGATTCATGGCCCCGTTCTTATGGTTCTTCACTGCAACCATTGCTATTGACTCCCTTGGAGCTTTAAATTTGGACATGTATTGCTGTGCCATGAATGCAGCGAGTGAAGGGAGAGAAATCCCTGATTTCCGCTCCCCCTGGTTCAATAGGGATGCTATGATCCTGGTTGATCTTTTGGTGCTGCCGACATTCATCTTTTCGGATCCAACTATAAGGACATTTGTGGCAACTCCAGACTCTATCATTGCCTGTGCAGTGAATATGGCAGAACCTCCGCTTCCACTTGTGTTTTCTACCCTTATGGATGGGACATTATCCAAGGAAAGCCTGGTTGTGAGAAGGTTGTTAAGCCCGGAAACATCCGCATACTCTCCGGAGTACGAGTTTGAAAGTATTACAAGGTCGATGGAATCCCTAAATTTCCTTACAATAGGAATGGCTGGCTGTGCTGAAATTTCAACTACCTCTTCATTCCGCCTCCCGAATCTTGTGAATTCTGCTGCGACTATTTGAGGCATCCAGGAACTATAAGGATATGTGCGTTAATCTAACTTTGCTTCATATACCTACCTGTGTACTCACACCGCCGTCGACTTCAATATCCTGCCCAGTAATAATTGGATTTGAGAGCAAGTGGTCCACTGCCATAGCGATGCTGATTGACGGGTACCTGTCCTTTCTGAGCAGAATTCTGTCAGCAGGCAATGTGCCGCAGTCGTCCTTGCTGATAAATCCGGGGGCAATGGAGTTAACCCTAATATTATTCGGAGCCAATTCAGCGGCAAGCTTCCTGACCAAATATGCCACAGAACCCTTTGCAGCTGCATAGGCAACGTTCCCGTTGAGGTAAACATTCTTTGCGGCAGTTATTGCAACTATTGAGCCGCCATTCTTCTTCATGAAAGGGAATACTGCCTGGACAGTGTTAAAAAGTGTCTCAACGTTGTTCTGGATTGCTTTATGAAGAAAGTCAGAAGTTACCTGTTCAAGTTTCTCCTTGCTGTAGAAACCTCCAGCGCAGTGGACAAGGGCATCAACCCCGCCCATTTTACCTGCAAGTTCACCTATACATTCTCTAACCTCAGCAAAGTTGGTAAGGTCGCATCTTTTGTAATGCGCGCCTAATTCTCCTGCTAGTTTCTCACCAAACTCTGACCTGGAAATTATGGAAACATCATAGGATCTAGACCTGAGGATTTTGGCTATACTGCAACCCATACCCGGTCCAACTCCTGCAACTATGACCCTTAACATGATCATGAATTCGGCGATTCTAAATAATAATTTTCAAATCCCAGCAACTGAAATTGAATAATTGAATTCTTAGGAACGCCATAAACGTCGAATGAAAATGTAATTAGGGGCAGAAGGTAAGGCTATTTTCCACCAGAACCCTCTGCAGCAGGGATAACATCCACAGTCCTGTCAAGGACAGCGTTTCTATTCTCCTTGACAAAT
>JAVZLI010000131.1:0-3424 GCA_038883835.1 Thermoplasmataceae archaeon | reverse complement strand
TCTCGCCATTTGCCTATAGCAGGTAAATATTATCAAGGTTCTTGGAAAGCTTGGAAATCATGAAACCTGATCTTAAATAGCTGTTGATCCATGATATCTCTCTCCTTTCATGTTTCTTGCCCAGGAGCACTTCAAATATTCTTAATTGCGGAACCGGCTGGGTGATCTATTGCAATAGCCCATGCGTCGTGTGGTAGGTATGTTGAATATTGGACCCAAAGCCCATTTTTATTCCTTTGCATACTTTTTGTGAAGCTTACCCATGGTTAACGATATAATTTCTTATCGATCCAAGCTACTGGTTGTTCTTAGTTGGTACAGGTTCATAAATTGAACTTTGCTTTCCTTATAAATAATTCCGTTATATTTTGTTGTAATGATAGAAATAGCCAATGCAAGGGTGACTTATGGCAGAAAAATGGAAAAACCTGCAATTGACAGGGTGAACCTTTTGGCAAATGATGGGGAAAGGATAATCATCGTTGGTTCAAACGGATCTGGCAAGACCACACTGTTGCGCCTCCTCTTGGGCCTAGTTAAGGCGGAATCAGGAAGCGTGAAAGTGTTTGGAAAAAATGTGGCCAAAATAGATGGAGAGGTTCGGGTGTCCACCAACCTTTCCGAAGTATATGCAATCATTAACACTAGCGTTCGGGATATCATCCGCATATATTCCGAAATGAAGGGCGGAGAACCTAGTGAACCGCTCAACATGGTAAGGACGTTTGGATTGGATGGCATATTGGATAGAAAGATCTTCCAACTTAGCACTGGCCAGAGAAGGATGGTGGCCAATATCCTCGCTTTAAGTTTTTCCCCTTCGCTTGTCCTTCTAGATGAGCCTTTTGACAATATTGATCAGGGAACTAGGATCAGGCTGCTTAAAATGTTGAACAACTTCAATGGAGGAGTGGTGCTTAACACGCACGAGCTCGATATTCTCAATAGGCTGGGTGACTGGACACTTTACTTCATGATAGAGGGAAAGCTTATAGGCAAATTCTATGCCAATCAGCTCAAAAACCTCTTTCTTAACAAGGGAGATGTGCTTGGAAGCCTGGCTGTACTAGAAACCAGTTTCGGGACGTTTAGCATCACCGAAAATTCAGGTCAAGTCCCAATGGCAAACATAAGAGCCCTTGATTCCATGTTTGACGAGGTGGCATAATGCTGACGAAATTCTTCATGAAAAGCTTGCTCAGAAATCGCTCTCTCTGGGGGTGGGGAGTGGGCTTTATGGCATTCTGGCTTTTTATGGGTGCCTATGTCTTCAACTTTAATCCAACTGGAAAAAGCATGGCAATGGGTTACACTGCTGTGTGGTTCTCCCTCATAGGGCTCATTTCTGCAAGCATAGTGGCTTCTTCCGTTTCATATTCTGTTTACTATGGGAGCCCATCTCTCGCATACGCATTCAGATATACAAAGCTGAAGCCGGCTTCATACGTTCTCGATCTCCTAGGTGGAACATCTATAGTTGTGGCTATTCTTGGCACGGTTTTGCTTCTCTGTGCCATGGTAGTTTTCAGCATGAAGTCGAAATATTCAATATACCCTGCAATGCCCTTACAATCCATCCTGGTCTTCTTCCTGGCGGGAATGTTCATGTTTTTGGTTTCTGTTGTGTTTGTGATCTTGATAAACAACTATGTGGGCCTAAGAAACGTTACCTTTGTTGCATATGTTCCACAGATTCTTTCATATATCTTCGGTTTTTCTGAATTTGGAGTCCCTCTGCCGGCAAACGTTGTTTACGCTAGCCCATTCAGTGAAATACCCCGGCTTTTGTTCCAGACGTTCTACGGATCTGCCGCTCCTCTTAATATTTCGAGTGGAACTGGCCCTGCGTTAAATCCATATCTCCTTCTCAGCGGGCTGCTTGTCTGGATTGCATTGCTATTATTACTCGCACTTATACTGGTTAGGCGCATCACCCCAAGGTCAATAGAGGAAGCCAGACAGGTATGAACGAGGCGGAGATAGAGGAACTTAAAAAACACCTGACGATGGTGGGGAAGCAGAGCATTTTAGCTGATAGGTATATTCTGAAAAGGGCATGGGGCATCTACTACGCAATATGGTCCCTTGCTATTTTTATATACATGTTGCTGCCATATATCCTTTCGCTCGTGGTGTCATCACTCACTGAACTGGTAGTATATATCGTTGCCTTTTCCTCGGTTACTGCACTTGCCGGGTACTCCTCCGCAAGGGTGTTCGCGAGAGCAGCAAAACATGCGGCGATAAGGATAAGGCTGGCCAACCGCGACCCGAAGAGATTTCGCCTTGTAAACTATATCCAGATTGCAATTCTCCTGATTCTGGTAGGCGGTTTCGCATCCACTGCAGCTGGGATTTTCAAAAATCCCGATGGGGGATTGTTGCTCTCCATAATACTGATTGCCATTATGATCTTTGTAATTGTCAGGTTGAAGAATTCCTTCGGAAGCATTCCATTTGAGGGTATTCTGGCCGCTTCAACATTTCTTTTCAGTTGCGTTTCAAGCTTTATTTCGGTTGCTCTTACAGGGAGCTTCATGTATTATGTATTTTTCTGGATACCAACAGTGGCAGGCTGGCTCTTTGCATCATTTTACTCCTTATACACGGCTGTTGACAGCATAGCTGCACAATATAACGTGGAGGATAGCTAAGCTTGCCAACTGAACCAGAGATGCCGCCCAGCAGAAGTGAAACAATAAACGATCTTCTGTTGAAGTTGAGCCAGCAACTCAGCGAACCGGCAATGAAATCTACAGCTAGGCTCATGATCCTTATAACACTGGCACTGAATGGAAAGATGACATTTTCTGACCTCTTGGCGGTAACGGCACTTGGAAAGGGTAGCCTGAGCAATCACCTGGAAAAACTAAACGAAAATGGGCTAATAAAGGTCCGGACTGTGTTCAGAATTGACGGGCCTCGCCTCCTTGTTGAAATTACAGAAGAAGGTTTGAATGCTTACAGGAATTATTCAGCAATACTGGAAAAACTCATGGGGCACAGATGATTAGGGACTTGCAAGTGCGGCCCAAAGCGTTCACAAATTAATTCTGCCCGAATCCGCGATTCTATTCCACAGCAGGCGGTGAATAAGGATGGCAAATTTTCCCATTGGACCCACCAGTGGCTGTTAACAAACATAAAGCATGGAATGGCTCCCCTATCTTATGCCAATGAAGTTGCTGAGAAAACTGGGGCAAACGATCCCTTAAGGCAGTGCATTGTGTTGCTGTTTCCTTGGCAAGGCATTTGCACATTAGGCTGTGTCCTGTCCTGGAACCCAAAATAGGTGGACTTCGGGTCAATTTTGACCAGAATTTCTTGTGGCAGAATCCACCACGTTTCTTATTGCCTTATTCAATTTTTCCGAGGCCTCAACGGCAGCCTTGGAATTGAGGTGCCAGTTGTACCGTTTGAAGGC
>JAVZLI010000130.1:0-3458 GCA_038883835.1 Thermoplasmataceae archaeon | reverse complement strand
CACGTTTGGCCCATAGGAACGCTGCACAAGCTCGCTCAGTTGCATCTTCGCCTCCTCTGGGTTCCTGAAATAGAAAGCTGATTCCCCGTCCATATCCCAGGAGAGGCACATACATGCTTGGTATCCGTTTGGCCAGTTGAATCTGGACATACAAAGCCATCTGCCATTGGTATGTAAATCTTTACACGCAATAAGTGCGGCTCCGTGGTTCCGGCTATGGCGACATTAAATTTCATGGAAAACCTCTTCGCCTACCGATCACCTGCACCACATCATGACCAACGCGAAGCTGAATGACGCAAATAGGACAGCATGCCTAAGGTCTTGGATCATTGTGTTATAACGTCTCAAGCCCTTAAAATAACCGTTTGAAATAACAGTTAGTGGAAATCATAGTTGACAACCTCCATAAAACCTATCCCAACGGTACACGGGCATTGGCCGGGGTAACGTTCCATCTTAATAATAGCGGCATATTTTCCCTGATCGGTAAGAATGGAGCTGGAAAAACCACTCTGGTAAGAATTCTCTCCACACAGCTTCTACCCACGTCCGGGATAGCTACTATAAATGGGCTTGATGTAATAGAAGATGCCCGCGAAATCAGGGAGATAATATCAGCTGTCCCACAGGAGGCCCGTGCGATACCCTGGATGACCCCACTTCAAACAATAACTTCATATCTAATGTACAGAGGGTATACCCACCACGAATCAATCGACAGGGCCAAGGAAACTCTCAGATCGCTTGGACTTGAAAATGTGGAGAAAATCAAGAACAGAAACCTATCAGGTGGGCAAAAGCGCAAGGTTCTTGTAGCGACTGCACTGGCATCCGAAGCTTCAATCATTTACCTAGATGAACCAACAACCGGGCTTGATTACATTTCAAGGAAGGAACTGTGGAACCTGCTTGCCGATCTTAAGAAAAAGCGTTTTATCTTGCTTACGACACATTATCTGGAGGAGGCAGAGCGGCTGGGGGATATCATAGGAATCATTGAGAAGGGCGTAATGGCTGGGTTTGGTACACTGAATGAGTTGAGACAGCTTGTCAAATACCCTCTCAGCTTACGGATATATTCTGGCACAGTAAGTGTTCCCGATGACGGCAGCATTGTTGAGAAAATATCTGACAGTGAGCTTCTCGTTCACACATCAGGCCCCATTGCCTACGATCTTGTAGAAAAGCTGATATCCGAGAAGGTTAAATTCTCTGTCCAGGAAGCATCGCTTAACACAATTTTTGCCTTCCTAGCCTCTGGAGGCGAGGAATACGATTAGGCATGTCCGAAGCCAGATCTGGGCAGGTGTGCTTGTGAACTCTCTCTATGCAATGCTCAACTACCCAGTTACTCTTGTCAGCACATTGCTGGCCCCGCTTTCTATACTCACTGTTGTAACATTTGCCAGCCATGGCACTCTGCTTCCTGTTGCTGCGGAAGGTGCTTTGATCATGAACATGGTTTCAAGCGGGACATCGCTTCAGGGTGATTTATCACACCTGAAAAACGACATGCGGCTGCAGGACATGGTGGTGAGTTCTCCGACCGGCCCTGGAATATACTTGGCCGGAATGGCGCTTTCTGAAATAGTTTATTCGATTCCGACACTTTCTGTCCTTGTCATTCTAAATTTTCTCTTTGTCAAGATGAGTGCCTTAAGCGCTACAATAATTTTCTTGGACATGCTGACCACATTCTCATTTGCCACCTTTCTGGGATTTTTCCTTTCGACACTGTCATCTGATATAGTCCAGAGTTGGGCATTTTCAGGAATACTTTCACCAGTCCTCACTACAATTCCTCCTGTGTACTATCCGATCTCCTATATTCCATACCCCTTCAGGTATCTTGCCTTCGCATCGCCCACCACCTATGCGGCACAGATTGCTCAAGGTGCTGTGGGATTTGCAAGCATATCTCCAGAGACCATGCTGGAATATTGGGGCATACTGCTGGCTATTACTGTATTCTTGGGGTACATGGCACTGAAAAGATCAAGGTGGAGAGAGATCTAATAGTCCCTGCTTGACATAGCCTTATGATCACCCTCTGTGCAGGGTTTCTGCCATTCTTAATTACCATTCTAATGCAATGGCACAGAAAACCTTCATTGCAGCAAAATTAGGATGAGATCAGCTGGGCAAACTGTCTTTCTTGGGCATTACCTCTCTAAGCCTAAGGTACTCCTTAATGTAGGACTGGAACGCGTTGACGACCTCATTTTCCTCATTATGTCTGTCAATCATATATAGGTAGGATTTCACATCGGTTCTAAGGGGAACAAAACCTATCAATCCGGCCTTTACATATTTGGAGGCGTGGGTTTCGGAGCTTATTGATATCCCAAGCCCCTCGGCCACTGCTCCGATAACCGATGAGGTGTTCTGAAACCTGTAGGCAACATTCAAGCGATCAATTGACATGCCAGCTTTTTCGAATATCTTCTCGATCTCAGCCTGCAGAGCTGAGTTTTCATGCCTGCCAACAAATGGGTATCCGATCATATCAGACGGCGATATACTCTTCTTTTTCAGAAGAGGATGTCCCGTAGCTGCAATAAGTCCAAGTTGTATCGGTATAATAGGTGTAACCTTGACAGAGTTTAGAAAGTCTCTGAATGCCCTAAAGTTTATGCTCGCAAGGAAACCAATATCACTTTCCCTTCCCTGAAGCTTCTTCAATGATTCAACTGCGCTGCAGAAATCCAGCCTAATATCCACGCTGCTATATTTTTCCTTAAAACCATTGGCAGCAGATGCTACAAAGGATATCCCTGCAACTTCCCCCGCTGAAACACGCAACGTCCCGGACAATTCCTTGGGCTTACTGATATTCCTGAAATCATCAAGCCAGGAAATTGTTTCCCGCACTCTGTCATAAAATTCCCTGGACTTTTCAGTGAAGGCAAGGGTTCGATCTCGCTTTCGGATGACAAGTTCGCGTCCAACGTACTTTTCTAGCTCCTTTATCCTGTAACTCACGGTGGCCTCAGTTATGCCTATCCTTTCTGCTGCCTTTGTAAAACTCCCGGTTTCATAAAGGACACAAAATGTTCTAAGTGATTCGAAATCCATCTTGTGACCATTAATACGTTCTAATGCTTAAATTATACCATTAAATTATTAATTCTTAATAGACGTGTTCTAGGTTAGCAAGGTTCACATTAACACCTTCGCGGCAACGGATTCTACTCAACCATTGCAATCAAAATTCAATAATTTGCACGCAAAATAGTCGGTTTTGATAGAATATTTAGATTGGTGGCCATCACAATACGCGATAAGAGCACCAATCAACCGTATTATTGGCGGCGTTTCATACAGATGCCTCATTTACAGATTGGAATTCCTGTATTTCAAGTAGAAAGCTATATCATAGGCTATTTTCAACAGCGACGCTGAAAAGAATACTCCCATGGGAAACGTTTCAAGAAGGAGCCCAGCAACGCCTGGAC
>JAVZLI010000129.1:0-3511 GCA_038883835.1 Thermoplasmataceae archaeon | reverse complement strand
GTCCTGGTTTCTTTACAATGGAAGCTCATCTATGTTTGTTGTAATACCACTTGCGCTTGTCATTGGAATATATTTTGGAAGGCCCTTGTATTCTCTGCTGACTGTAATATGGGGACTGGCATACATCGTTCTGGGGTTTTCTTTGGGTGTGCTGATTGACACTGCTTTTTCAGGGAGGAAATCCAGGAGGTCGTTCAGGAAGGGCACTGAATTAATAAGAAACATCGGGCTGATATCTGTTTTTATCCTTTTTTACCTAGCCCTTCAGTTCATAACAAGGATTCCTGATCTTCCGCCAATACAGAACTTTCCATTATTATACCTCGCCCCTGTCATAAATTCATCCTACCTAGGGATACCACTGGAAAATAACACATTGCAGGCAGTAATTTCAGTTCTTGGAACGTTAATCGAATTTTCCCTCATTGCGTTGCTTTACTCAAAGTCTGTGGCCAAATCCTATTCGATTCTTGCCTATGGATCAGAGCCATCGTCGGGTAACGGCTACAATGGGGGTCTGAAAATGGATAAGGGTGGAAAGTACTCTGTCACATTCAAGAAAGAAATTAGGAACATTTTCAGAAAGTCGCAGTACTCTGCAATGATGCTCATACCTGTATTCATAGTTCTTCCAACCGTGCTCTCTGTGTTCTTTTATGCCCCGGTCGGATCTCTTCAGACCACGTATCTTTATTTCTCATTCCTTGCGATAGTTACAGTTTCATCCTCATTTTATTCACTCGTCCTTGTAATATCAGAAGCAGGATCAATAGGAATCTTGCAATCCTTGCCAATAAGAATGAAGGATATTGTTTACACCAAGAGTTATGTTGGCCTCGTTGTCTTTTCAGCAATAATGATCCCACTATCTCTGCTACTAATGACCAAATCTGACTCGCAGCTGGACATGTATTTACTGGTGCCGGTCAATTTCTTGGTGGCCTATGCTTACACTTCGCTGAGAAATCTGAACTGGCTCATGAATAGGGTTCCAAGAGGTGCGACTACAATCAACTTTTACAGCTTTGGTGGCAATTTAGCTGTAGTAATGCTTTTCCTGATTAGCGGAGCACTGATATCTGGGCCTGTCATGGTTGCTTCACTGCTTTCATTTCTTTCAGGGCACATATTAAGGTTTGGCGGTGTTTTCTTCTATCTGGTGAATCTGCTCTTGGGACTTGTAGTGCTCTATGTATACATAAAAAGGGTGGGCTAGGGATTATGACAGGCTCCTATAAAATCCAGAAAGGATTATATTCATTCTTAAAATGCACCAATATTCGTGATCTTTCATGGTTGATGTAAAGAAGGTTCCTCCCTCCATCCTGCTTGACAGGCTGGCTGAGGAATTCAAAAAGGACAGCAGAATAAGCGTTCCAGAGTGGGCATCCTACCTTAAGGCAGGAACACACAGGGAGAAAGGATGGGAAAATCCTGATTGGTATTACAGGAGGCTTGCATCCACCCTCAGAAAGGTATATGTGTTAGGCCCAATTGGAATATCGAGACTCAGCGCGGAATATGGCGGCAAAGTTGACATGGGCTCAAAGAGATATCACCCTTCCAAGGGAAGCAGATTCATTGTTAGAGAGATATTGCAGGAATTGGAGAAACTTGGGTATGTGAAGAAGGACAAGAAGGGGCGGTCCCTATCTCCAACTGGAGTATCCCTTCTTGACAGAACATCCAGAGAGGTACTGAAGGAGGTTTCCAAGGAAAACCCGGCTCTGCAAAAATATCTCTGATGGGGGTTGATCCTAATGGACGGGGAAGATGATGAACTCGAGCAGTTAAGGCAGAAAAAGCTGCTCGAGATGGAGAGATCTGCGGCGCAGCAAAGAGAGCTGGAAGAAAGAAAGAGATATCAGGAGGCTGAAAAGGCAAGAAAGCAGCAGATACTACGTCAGATACTTTCCCCAGATGCAAGGGAAAGACTTGCAAACGTGAGGCTTGTCAGGCCTGACCTGGCAGAAAACGTTGAAAACCAGTTGATTCAGTTGGCAGGAATGGGTAGGCTTAACCGTCTTGTCACTGATGCAGATATCAGGGACATATTGGCCAGATTGACGGAAAATAAAAGGGAAACGAAGATTGAGAGGAGATAATAATGAGCAGAAACAAGGAACTAGGCAGAAAAATCAGATTGCTTAAAAGAGTTAAGGAGAACAGAAGAGTTCCAGGGTGGGTCATGATGAAGACTGCGCGTAGAGTAACACAGAACCCAAAAAGAAGGAGCTGGAGGAGAAACTCCCTTAAGCTTTAGGTGATAAGATGGTAGAAAACGAAATGTCGAATGAGATACTGATCAATGTACCTCTGAGGGCCGCAAAAATGGTCCCTGTAACAAGAAGGGCTGATACTGCCATAGAGGTTCTGCGGAAAGCGGTTTCGAGGAGCGTAAAGATCGACCAGAAAAAAATCTGGATCGATTCTAAGGTGAATGAAATAATATGGAGCAAAGGCAGGAAGAAAATTCCAAGCATGATGAGAGTAAAGGTCATAAAACTTCAGGATGGAACAGCGGAAATAATACTTCCCTGAAACCAATGATCAAGAAGATTTCCATCCTGAAGAGCAATTTTATAGGCGTTTATGCAAGGGCATGGGAAGACATCGCTTTCCTGCCCGTAATGGCCGAGGCCGAGGTAATAGAGCAGTTCAGGGATCACCTCGGCGTCGATGTCCGGTTGACCCAGATAAGCAACTCCAATCTTATTGGGTCTCTCATGGTAATGAATAGCAATGGGCTTGTTGTCAACCAGATGGGAGACGATGCGATTCTGGGCGATATGGGAAACAGGAACGTGCTCTACCTGAAGGACAAGGTAAATGCTGTTGGAAACGATATACTTGCGAACGACAGGGGTGCAATAATACACAGGGCTTTCTCAGCATCATCCAAACGCAAGATAGAAGATGCCCTTGGTGTAGAGGTGATCAAAGGCTCCATAGGAGGTATAAAAACAGTTGGAAGTGCAGCTGTACTTACCAAAAAGGGGCTGCTGGTCACTCCTGAGGCAACCGAAGACGAAATAGCATTTCTCTCCGAATTCTTCAAAGTCCCGGCCAAGTCTGGTACGGCAAATTTCGGCAATATCTATATAGGGTCTTCCGTGGTAGCAAACAGCAAGGGTATATTTGTGGGGCGGGACACAACGCCTATTGAAATTGGAAGAATAGATGATGTGTTATCTTGACATCATCTCTGATATCCTTACCAATGGCATAAGTTCTATTCCTTCTTCAAGGAGCAACGCCCTGCCGCCCTCCTCTCTGTCAACGATGCAGTGAACCCTCTTCACCACAGCCCCGTTATCCCTGAGAAATTTTGCAGCTTTAAGAACGGAATTTCCGGTTGTAACGACGTCTTCTATGATCTCAACCTCAGCGCCATTGGGTATTTCCCCTATGTTCAGCTTTCCGGTGCCGTGTTTGCGTTCCTTCCTGATTATTATGTATCTCGTATTAGACATAAGTGCCACGGCTACAAGGATAGGCACAGCCCCAAGCT
>JAVZLI010000128.1:0-3539 GCA_038883835.1 Thermoplasmataceae archaeon | reverse complement strand
GGCCGGAGATGTTGTCAATCTGTTTGCTTCGTATCCTAACGTTACCCCAAGAAATGTCAGTGTGGGTTCCTATGCAAACCTAATAATCTCTGTTAAGGGAATTGGCCCATTGCTCATATGGCACGAAATTGAAGCCCTGATTATTTTGATTCTCGCAGCTATTATTCTCCCCCTCGCACTGAAGAGACACATCAGATCAGTTTCCCTATGTGCTGCCCTTGGCCTATTTTTCGTCCTATCTGCAATTGTCGGAGGGCTGTTGTTTGTGCTTTCAGGATTTACGGCGAACGGTTCTTCAGCCCAGATGGGAGGCAGTTTTATAGGTGCGTATGCCATGTATTTCCTGCTTCTTTATTTCTCACGTAATGAAAATTCTCCCTCTATCAAGACAGGAAGTCTTACTTCTGACGGAAATTAGTTTTCTTGCAAGTGTTATGCCATGCCTTTGCAATCGAAACAAACATTATCTCTTTTGAAGCCCTAAATTCCTAAAGAACAAGTTTTAGTAAAACCTTGAGTTATTTCTGTCATGAAATATAGGTGGCTTCTAATTCCAATTATTATCATAGTGTTGCTGTCATTCTTTTCTCAGGAGTTGTCAGTGCTCAACACTGCAACAGGAGTGTGGAAGAATACAGGCGATGCCAATTACGGAAACAGGACCATCAACATTTCTGGGATTGCCGGAACTGTGACAATATATATTGATAATACAGGTGTTGCCCATATAACTGCTCCGAATTTTCAAGATCTCATGGTTGCGGAGGGATACTATGAAGCATACAACAGGCTTTTCCAAATGGAATTGCAGGTTCTCCTGGCTATGGGTGACCTTTCACAGTACATAGGCAAGCAAGGCCTTAGTTCTGACATCTCCATGCACATGATAGGAATACCTGAAAATGCCGTTTTTCTCAATAATTATGTCAAGGAGACACAGCCAGTTTATTATTCTTATATTTCTGATTTTGTAAAGGGCATTAATGATTATGTTATGTCAGTCCAGAGTAATCCACCATTTGAGTTCAAGCTCCTTGGGTTTTCGCCATTCCTTTGGAATACAACAATGTGTTTCGCCTGGCAGGAATTCATGTCCTGGACCCTCACAACAGGCGCTGGACAGCCCCTACAGTCAGCCATTCTGCTAAATGCCTTTGGATATGATAATTTAAGCCAGATATGGCCCTATTACCCCTATTATACACAAAATGTTACAATGGTTCCAGGAGATGGAACCGTCAACGGTTACAACCTCACCAGCCAGGGAGTGTCCCCGTCTTATTTCTGGAACCTTGATCTCTATGATAGCTGGTACACTGGAATTAATGTTTCGTTACTCAGAGACTTGAACCCGCTGCTGATCGCCTCCCTTCAAAACATATCTGATCCGTTTGCCTCAAGTGTCGTTGGTACCCTGTCTCCGGAAGTGGGAAGCAACAGTTGGGTAGTTACATCAGCATATTCTGCCTATGGCGTGCCCATGCTTGCGAATGACCCTCACCTGACTCTTTACGCACCATCATTATGGTTGCCAATGCAATTGACTTCAACAGGGATCAATGTGACTGGGTGGGCACTGGCTGGCCTCCCAGGAATCCTGATCGGCCATACAAAGCATACGTCGTGGGGGCTGACAACCCCAGAGGGGAACTCAGCAAATGATTTTCTTGAAATACTCAAAGGCAGCAGCTATTATTACAATGGCACATGGTTGCCCTTGACCTATTATAATTACACCCTTCTGGGCAAGCAGTACAGCGTGGCGTTTACCAACAACGGTCCGTTAATAGGCCGAATGGGAAATTTCGGTATTTCCCTGAACTGGAACAATTCAAAATACTCGCTTGATCTCGTCGCGGAACTCATGATTGACCAGTCATCAAACTATACTGATATGGTGAATGCCTTGAAATATTGGGGAACACCTCCTCAGAACTTTGCGCTTGTCTCTGAAAACAGTGCCGGATACATTACGGCTGGTGCATACCCGCTCTTCCGCATCACACTGCCAGATAATAAGACCATAGAAACTATCGGATCCCGGTCGCTTATGAATGGCTCTATGCCATCAAAAGAACCAATTGGAAACGTTTCTTTCCAGTACCTTCCACAGGTGAAGAATCCTTCAAGGGGATTTGCATTTGCGCCGAACCAGCCAACCGTTGGAATGAATTATCCATTCCCATTTGTCGGAGGATTCTGGGCTTCTGGTGGACGAGCGCAGTCAATATACCACTTCCTTCTTCAACATCCTGGCCTTGGTGCAAGTGGAATGATGGCATTGCAAAGCAACCTTACAGATTACTGGTCTACGTTGCTAGTCCCCATAATGTTGCACTCCCTGGATGGAATGGACATGAACTCAACGGAAAGGGCTGCTTACAATCTGCTATCATCGTGGAACAACACAGCTGCAATTAACAGCACTGGTATGACCTTATATTGGTACTATCTCTCAGCAATATTCAATATGTCATTTGACAGGATCTACGCTGAACATGGCGTTTCCTATCTCACTAAGCCATTTGATACCTCCTTGATATTCCTTGCATCCAAAGAACCAACTTCATTTTGGTTTTATGGCAATTTTACCAATATATCTAGGTCTGCTTTTGCAGAAGCCGTTGGTTTGCTATCTTCACATCTAGGTAGTATATCAAACTGGCAGTGGGGAAAGGTTCATGAACTGGAGATTTCCAGCCTGACTGGGCTTACTGCACTTTCAATTGGCCCTATCCCGATATGGGGAGATAGCCATACCGTGAGCGTTGGGTCAGTTCCTAGGGATTTGGTGATCCCGGAACCATACGTCACAGTCGGTTCTTCCCTCAGGGAAATTTCAATACCTGGTACAGCGCAATTCTATGGGGTTTTTCCGGGCGGACCCAGCGGCAACCCACTCAGCTATTACTATTCAAATCAACTTCCGTACTGGCTACAGCATGAATATTACAACCTATCTGCTTTCAGGGAGGTGCATAAAATTGTCCTTACATAATCTCAAAAAATCATTGCCCCTTGCCATAATTATTTCATTTGCTATTATTCTGCTTTCCGATTTCTACTCCCCCTATGCAGAAGTTGCCATACTCTCAGGAGTCCCATTTCTATGGAAAGCCGCGAAAACTGCAACGCCAATCAATTTCGGTCTTGGGTTCTTTGTGACACTAGCACTGATTCTATCGAATCCACCTGAAAATGTATGGAAAATGTCAGTTATCCTTGGTTCCATAACTGGTCTCCCTGCCCTGCTTATACTGGCAATTTACCCTCTCCTGATCGCTGCAATCGCTGCATCATCCGCATTCATATTTGCATCCCTCATTAGGCCATCCAAACAAAGGAGGGAGGCAACGGCGAAAGAGGCCAAGGAATCTGTCTAGGCTACTTCCCAGGAAGGCCGGCTTTGTTCTGGTTCCCTTTGGAAAACTTGATTGCAGAGAAAATGCCTGCGACCACAAGGAGTGAAAAGCTGACAAGAAGCGCAGAATGAATGCCAACCATAAATTTTGCCGACACTCCCCCATCAATTGTTCCAG
>JAVZLI010000127.1:0-3540 GCA_038883835.1 Thermoplasmataceae archaeon | reverse complement strand
GGGAAGAGAAGGAGCCGCACGGAGTCAAGGATGATCTGAAACTCTCAATAAATGCTGTGAAAACACTCGAAGCTAGATATCTTCTCAAGGACGAAGAGGGCAAGATAATAGAGACTCCAAGCCAGATGTTCAGGAGAGTAGCTTCCAATGTTGGAATCGTTGAACTCCTGTATGACTATAGAACATACCAGAAAAAAGGAACTCTCCCTGAAAATGGCAAAATGATAGGTGCGTTGACAAATTCACAACTGGACATACTTCAGAGGGCATTCAACCATCTTGTCAGAGAGAACGAGCTTACCGGTACTTTCGATGAATTCCTCAATTTCGTTTACACAAAGCCAACTAGCGCATCCGATAAAATAGATAAATTCTATGAAATCATGAAGAATCTCGAATTTGTCCCAAATTCGCCAACTCTTATGAACGCCGGCACTAAGCTGGGGCAGTTATCTGCTTGTTTTGTTCTTCCTGTTGGTGACAGCATAGAGGAGATATTTGATGCCCTCAAATACCAGGCGATGATACATAAGTCAGGGGGAGGCACGGGTTTCTCATTTTCCAGGCTAAGGGAGAAAGATGATATCGTCGGGTCGACAAAGGGTGTTGCTTCCGGCCCGGTCTCTTTCATGAAGATCTTTGATATCACTACCGATGTTATAAAGCAGGGTGGAAAGAGGCGTGGTGCCAACATGGGAATACTCAGATTCGACCACCCTGATATAATGGAGTTCATAATGAGCAAGGATTCTGAAAACACCATCCTGAGCAACTTCAACATATCTGTCGGCATGACAGACGAGTTCTTTGAGAAGCTGGACTCAGACGGATATGTGGAGCTCAGAAGTCCAAGAAGTGGAAAAGTGGTGAACAGGATAAAGGCCAGGACAATGTGGGAAGCCATAATTAACAAAGCCTGGCAGACAGCTGATCCAGGCCTAGTCTTCCTGGATGAGATAAACAAGAAAAACCCGGTCAGGCATATTGGGGACATCGAGGCTACCAACCCTTGCGGTGAGCAGCCACTGATGCCATACGAATCATGCAATCTTGGCTCAATAAATCTCAGCAAATTCGTAAAGAATGGCGAAATAGACTTTGACCACCTGCGAGAGGTCATCAAGCTTTCCACAAGATTTCTTGATGATGTTGTGGATGCTAACAAGTTCCCTGTTGACAAAATAGAGCAGATGGCAAGGCTTACAAGAAAGATAGGGCTAGGATATATGGGGTTCGCAGATATGCTTGTGATGCTTGGCATACCCTACAACAGTGGAGAGGGTCTTGAGATGGGCGAAAAGGTCATGAGCTTCCTTCAGGACGAATCGCATGCTGAGTCAACTGCGCTGGCAGAGGAGAGAGGGGTATTTCCTGGGTGGTATGGTTCCACTTGGGAGGAAAACAAGGTTCTAATGAGGAATTCAACCACAACAACTATTGCACCAACGGGAACAATATCCATAATAGCCAACTGCTCATCTTCAATAGAGCCGATATTCGCTCTTGCATTTGTCAGGCATGTTCTTAACGGCCAGGAATTAATGGAAGTGAACCCATATCTTGAATCCGTCCTGAGAGACAGATCACTGTATTCAGACGATCTCATGCATGAAGTGGCCAAAACAGGGACACTGCATGAGGTTGATCTTCCAGAAGACATAAAGAGGGTATTTGTTACGGCACATGAGATCGACCCCGAGTGGCATGTCTTAATGCAGGCAACCTTCCAGAGATACTGTGATTCTGGTGTGTCCAAGACAATAAATCTTCCGTCAACAGCAACACCTGAAGATATAGCCAAGGCATACAGGATGGCTAAGGATCTCCACTGCAAGGGAATAACCGTGTACAGGGACAAGAGCAAGGTGGAGCAGGTGCTGTATGCTGGGACAGCGCAAAAAAAGAAAGAAACAGAGAAAGCGGAGGAGCGAAGGCCAGAGGCGGAAAAGAACGTGATAGAATTGATAGCTAAAGTTCCGGATAAGTATCTGAAGCTTGATGCTACCTTTGATCCTGCCTGCCCAACTGGGAAATGTGATAAATAAATTATCACAATTTTTCCAAAATCATTGAGTTTGCCATCCCCCCACCCTCACATACAGCTGCCAACCCTAATTTTTTTGAGTGTACCTTCAGCGCGTTTATGAGGGTAGCTACGATTCTTGTCCCGGTAGCCCCGAGCGGGTGTCCAAGCGCGATCGCTCCGCCATGGACATTTAGCCTGTCCATGGAAGTTCCAAAGGTCATCTGCCATGACAGTGGAACCGAGGCAAAAGCCTCATTGACTTCAAAAAGATCAATGTCTGAGATATCAAGATCTGCTGCCCTCAGTACCTTTTCTGTTGCGGGTATCGGACCTAGCAGCATTGTTACGGGATCTACGCCAACCACCGCTGCCCCTATTATTTTTGCAATGGGCTTTAATCCAAATTTATCGAGAGCTTCTGCTGAACACAGGATAGCTGTACTTGCCCCATCAGAAATCTGTGAAGAGTTTCCTGCCGTTATTTTCTTGAGCCCTTTAAATGCAGGGGGTAGATTCTTCATTCTCTCCAGATCCGGTTTATCCCTAATGCCCTCATCATGATCCAAAACAGTGGCAAATTCTGATTTATCCCCGTATACATCCACATCAACTGGCACTATTTCTTCCTTGAATGCTGATCTTGCAGCAGAGGCTCTCAAATGGCTCATATAGCTGTATTCATCCATTTCATCCCTGGAAATGCCATACCGGTCAGCTATGATTTCAGCTCCCTTGGACTGGCTGAACCAGTCCTTGTCGAGGCCATATCTCATATTAAGGCTCAGTGTTATGGGATTTGAATTCCCATTTATCGTACTTCCCATTGGAATCCTTGTCATTGACTCAATTCCGCTTGCCATCACCACTTCCGACATCCCGGAGGTTATCTCCTGATATGCGAACGTGAGAGCCTGAAGGCTCGATCCACACTGCCTGTCGACAGTCACGCCAGGCACGCTCTCTGGAAGTCCTGCTGAGAGCCAGGCGTTCCTGGCTATGTTGATCGCCTGTTCACCGACTTGATTGACGCAGCCGGTTATAACATCATCAAATGATTCCGGTGGTATGCCTGATTTGAGCACAACCTTTCTCATCAAGTTGCCAAGCAGATCTACGGGATGAATATCCGCCAGCGCACCACCACGTTTTCCGATAGGCGTCCGCATAGAACTTACAATAAATACTTCCCGGTTCTGCTTCATTTTGTTCCGTACTTAAATCCAATATATGGCTTTTAGGTTGCGGCTCATATTATCCAGTATCAACGAAAAGGTCTAAGCATTCCCAGTTACCAGTGTATTCAGATAGCTAGATGCCGCCTGCCATAATGGAAGCCTCTCGATCATTGCCAGGATATTAAGTTTATCAGAAATAAATCCATAAAATGATATGGAAGGGCTATCAGGAAGACATTTTGCCCTTATTCTTGATACAGTGATAGATAACGAAAGAGGACATGGTTTCAAGGATTATAGCCATTTTAAATAAGTACTCTGAACTATAAGCCAATAGGT
>JAVZLI010000126.1:0-3542 GCA_038883835.1 Thermoplasmataceae archaeon | reverse complement strand
CATCCAGAGGGGTCTATCTCAAGATGCGGAAGAGGGCTGCGGACTTCTCCATTGCAGGAGTTGCCGTACAGGTTGAATTCAATGGTAATGAAGTTTCGAGGGCTGGACTGGCAACTACGTCACTAAACCCTGTTGCAAAGAAAATGGTCGAGGCGGAGGAAATGATGATTGGAAAGCCATTAACGAAGGATCTGATTGCTAAGGTGGCAAAAATTGTTTCAGAGAATTGCGAGCCCTCCTCAGATATTTATGGGAGTTCCGACTTCAAGAAAAAACTGGCAGGGAAGTTGACAGAAGAGGCCCTGGAGAAGGTCTCAAAATCGAGGTGATATTAAATGGTAGAAAAGAAACATGTGTCTTTGGTTGTTAACGGCGAGAGAAGAGAAGCGGAAGTTGAGCCAAGGCTTTTGCTTGTGCATTACCTTAGGGACTATCTTGGCCTCACAGGCACACACATAGGTTGTGACACAACAAACTGCGGAGCATGCACTGTCATAATGGACGGAAGGGCAGTTAAGAGCTGCACAGTACTCGCGGTCCAGGCAAATGGAAAGCGAATTCTGACTATTGAAGGCCTCTCACCTGAGAAGAGCAAGTTGCATCCTGTCCAGAAGGCATTCATTGATAAGGACGCTTTCCAGTGCGGTTATTGCACCTCGGGGATGATCATGACAACATATGCACTCTTAAGGAAACACAAAAATCTAACAGAGGAAGAAATAAGATCAGCTCTCTCGGGAAACCTGTGCAGGTGTACCGGATACGACAACATAGTCGATGCTGTACAGGAAGCTGCGGAGAATGTGCAGAAGGAGGGTATTGAGCTTGAGGAGCCTGAGGAAGTGAGGGTGAGGAGATGAACAGTAAATATGATGAAAGATTTGTCAACGGATCGGCCCGCTACGTTGATGATCTTACGTTTCCTGGAATGCTTTACCTTGGCATTGTGAGAAGCCCCTACGCCAGGGCACGTCTTCTTGATGTAAAGGGAGGGATTTCCCACAAGGAAATGCCATATAAACTGTCGTCTGTGGGGGAAGGGGCAAGTGAGGGATTTGAGTTCCTTGAACATCCTGTGCTTGCAAACAAATATGTAGGCTATGTTGGCCAGCCGGTTGCAGCAGTCTATTCCGATAATAGGTACAATATAGAAGATCTGATTGAATCCGTTGACGTATCCTACGAACCCCTTAGACCCATTATGGACCCGGAGGAATCTATAAAATCAGAGCCGATGTATCCTGGATTGAAGAGCAACCTTCTTTATGATGGTTATAGGGGGACGGACTTTGAGATCAAGGATGCCCCACTGATCCTTGAAGATAAATTTGTAAACAGAAGAATCGTTGCAAACCCCATTGAACCGAGAGGCGTGCTTGCTGCATATGACGGAAGGAGGTTGACGGTGTGGGCAAGTACCCAGAGTGTACACAGCCTTAAGGAAGGGTTCTGCGAGACGCTAAACTTGAAACCGGAAGACGTGAGGGTTATTCAGGTAGATACTGGAGGTGCCTTTGGCACTAAGGGCGGGATATACCCAGAATACATAATTGCTGCTGCCATTGCAATGAAGGAAAAGCGCCCCGTTAAATGGATAGAGACTAGGTCCGAGCATCTCGTTTCCACCAGGCCTGGCCGCGGTGTCGTGGGTAAGATGAAGCTTTATGCTGACAGAAGCGGTAAAATACTTGGCCTGAAGGGCGATATCATAGTTGACACGGGCGCTTTTGCTGGAGGTAGTGGCGAATTTAGTGCCCCGTTCATTGCGATGCAGATAACTGGCCCATATAACATAAGGAAGGCATACATTCATGCAATGTCTGTCCTAACAAATAAGGTAGTTCAGGGCCCATACCGTGGCGCCGGGAGGCCTGAAGCTTCGTTCTTCATGGAAAGAATGGTGGATCTTCTGGCAGACGAACTTAAAATGGATCCTGTTGATCTGCGGATTCTGAACTCAACTACAGAACCATTCACGTCTCCAACTGGCCTTCAAATAGAGGCATCTAGGCCATTCATTGAAGCAGCAGTGAAAGGCCTGGAATACGAAAAGTACAGAGGAAAAAGCGGCGTGGGCTTCTCCTTCTTCGTGCTTGTTCCAGCCACAATGCCCGGTGAGAGTGCAAAGATATCTGTAAGTGATGGGAGAGTCAGGGTATGGCTTGGAGGGAACGCCCACGGGCAGAGGCATGACAGGTTTGTTGCCTCAATCATTGAAAATGAGCTGGGCGTTTCGGAAGATCGTATAGATTTCCAGTTGGGTGACACTGACCAGACCGAATCTGGTGTGGGATCTTGGGGGAGCAGGTCTGCCATGATGGGTGGATCGGCACTGGTTCTCGCTGCCAGAAAGATAAAAAAACTCGTTGAGTCCAAATATGGCAAATATTCGCCGGATGCTCTGCTCAATGGCAAGTGGGAGTCATTTGAGTTCTTTAATTATGACAAGCCACTAAACAGCCTTGGGGCCAACCTTGTGGCTGTTGATGTAGGCGAACTTGGGCAAATAAAGATCAAAGAATGTGCCTCATATTATGATGTGGGGAACGTCCTTAACGAGAAAAACGCCATAAACCAGATAGTGGGAGGATGTGCTCAGGGAGTGGGGCAGACACTATTTGAGGAACTTGCGTTCGACGAAAATGGTCAGCTGATGACCTCTTCCATAGCAGATGCAGGGGTCCCCACAGCGGATCTTCTTCCAAGGTTCAAGGCCAAGCTGCACAGGAACCCATCGTCTCTACCCTCTGGGGCAAAGGGTGTTGGAGAAAGCCCGACAATAGGAGTTCCATCTGCTCTTGTCAGAGCTATTGAAACAGCCACAGGAGTGAGGATCAGGGATACTCCAATAAGCCAGGAAAAGCTACTGGAAGGCATGGGAATACTCTCATAACAATTTTTGAGATTTTTCAAACAACATTTTTCTTTTATTTAAAAAATCCTGTAAATGCTGGTGCCATTGTGTAGCTTAGATGGCACGCAATTTCAGGCCAAATCGGATTTTTGAATTCCGCTAATACGGATAAATTATGAATCTGACTGAATCATTTCTCCTCGAAAATTTTTCCGGCACGTGACAGATCACGCTATTGATTGATATTGCGGTTGCATCACATTGAATTGTCCACAACATCACAAAAAATTTTATTTATATTTATTACGGAATCTGCAATTGTAGTCAATGCAGGGTCAGAAAAATGTTACAGTGTTTGGAGGCACCGGCCTCATAGGTTCAAGGCTTGTGGGAGAGCTAGCGGCCTCAGGTTATGAGATTCAGGTATTAGCCCGTAACGTTGAAAAAACTTCAAAAAATTCCAGCGGAAAAATCACTGCAAGAGCTCTTCCCAATGATCCGGGTGACCTTTCCATTCTCCTTGAAGGTTCATGGGCAGTTTTCAATTTTAGTGGGGCACCGATATTCAAGAGGTGGTCAGCGGAATACAAAAAGGAAATTATCAGAAGCCGCGTGGATTTCACCAGAATGATTTCAAATGCAATCAACGGATGCCATAACCCTCCACGGGTCTTCGTCAATGGGAGTG
>JAVZLI010000125.1:0-3714 GCA_038883835.1 Thermoplasmataceae archaeon | reverse complement strand
GGTGTTTGCGTTTCCAGAAGTACAGACCTGGCTGGATCAGGATGTGTAATGGTCATTCCTACGTCTGCCCTGTTTCGGTATCTCTTTATCAGTTCAAGGTCGCGGAGGACAAGCGGGGATTTTGTTTGAACTGAAACTCTGAAGCCATTGCCAAGAAGAACCTCCAGGGACTTTCCGGTGATCCTGTATTTTGCCTCCACTGGCTGGTATGGATCTGTTATGGTTGAAACTCCGACCACCTTTCTCGGCACGTTCTTGATATCCTTCACCAGTGCATCAACAAAATTCTTCTTTACCACAACGACCTGCCCCCAATGCTCCCTTGCCTCCCTGTTATTTGTGAAGTCGATGGCAAAGCAATAGAGGCAGCGATGCTGGCAGCCAAGATAGGGATTAATGCTAAATCCCATTTCCGGTAGGCCGGAATCATGAAGGGCGTGCTTTACCTCTATCTCTATTATTTTCATTTCAGATCAAAGAACCTGTCCAGATTGTTGAACCTTAAGGTCGGATAAACGTAAGATCCGGAAATCCACTTTTGGAGAGGCACTTTCATATGTGGCTTCAGGAAAGAGATGGCTCCATCAAGTGTATCAAATTCGACTGGCTTCTGAAGAAAGAGTTTTCTCATATTCTCCCTGACAAACCACACTCCAACCGGAAGATTGAAACTTGGATAAATTTCTCTCCAGGTTATGGCACCACCTGAACGGCCAATTCTTTTAAAGAATTCAGTTACAGCAAGTCTTGTTGAATAGTAACATCCACCGATGTCAGGATAGGTTGTGCGCCCATTGTATCCCTCATGGTCAATTTCCACTGCGGCTTCGGTTCCCCACTGGTTCCATGTACTGCCAGGGAACCAGGACTCGCCCCATTCATAGATCCAGTTTGAGGGGGTAAGGATTGCCATGAATAGGTTTCCGGGCACTTCCCTTTTAAAGACAAGAAACTTGTCGATTGCTGGATAATCCTTTACTTCATCAAGCAGAAAATCAGATATATTTTTGTCAGCAGCAGTTATGGACCATCTTGTCGGTACGATCTTCCTGTTCTTTTTTTCTCCCAGAGCCCCGATGCTCAGAACCTTTGAAATCTTGTCAACCTCTATTCCACCCAAATAAAGATCCAGCATTGCCGAACTGGCCTTGAAATCTGTGTCGTAATATACCTTTTCAATCTGGCTCGGTATTCCGTTGACTTCGGCAACAAGAGACTTCATTGGAGATGAAGGCCCCATCGGAGAGGTGTGCTCGTCAAGCAGCACTTCACCCACATTGAGTGGCTTCTCCAGGTCTATCTCAACTTCCACTGGTCTATTGGCAAGTGCCATCAGCTGTATCTTCTGGAAAAGATAATCTGGGTCTGATGGAGTTTTCACTCCCACAGGCATTGACCCTCTGAGAAGGGAGAGGCGCATTGCCAGGAATTCTTCCATTGGGATGTCAAGCCATTTTCCACTGTTTTCGTACAGGGATGTGTCACCAAACTTTGGTGGTGCAGAGGGGTAAACATTTACCTTTGGATAGCCGAATCTCCCAACAAACACCGTCGGAGGTGAGGAACCAGCAATATGCCTAAGGTGGGATGTTGTTTTCAGGCTAGTCCTGGCTATCATGTCCACTGCGATGGGACAGTAGGAAAGGCCACACAAGAGACGCCCACCTCGACATTTTAAACACAGGCTGGGTGGTATTTTCAGAGTACCCTTTCTCCCCACTATTTACTCAGGGCAAAGCTATATTTAACCATAAGTTTACCATGGCAAGGAAAATAGAAAAGTTTACAGTGATAAGGGCATAACGCATTTTAGAAATGACCTTAGGAAAGGGAGTGGGATGCTCTGCATGAGGATTGACGCTAGGATGCTTTACGAAGTCATGTCTCAGTTCCACACCATTGGGGACGAGGAATATGGCGGTCAGGGCACATTTCAGGAAGCGATCCTAGTTGGATATATTTACGGGATTTTGACTGAAAATCCCATGAGCTCCCTGAGAAACGAAGCTGAATACCGAAAGATATACAATTTTGGGGGTTACTGCTACATAATCTGGTTCGATGAGATAGTGCCTGAAGACAGGATGAAAGATGATGAGCCTGGATACTACGAGATCAGGGTCGAAGATGTTAAGGAAGAAGATCCAGTAGATCCCATCCTCATACCTGTCGCAGTAGAGGGGCCTTACACTGAAGACGAGATCCAGGGATTTCTGAGGAACGGGGAACTTTAACCACTGGCTGTTCCTGAACATTGAGAAAATTTGGAAAAAATCTGCCGAACGAAGTGTCCTGGCCTATTCTAAATAAGGTATCCAAATAATATCCCAAGGAGGGGCGAAATTATCCAGGTTGCCATGGTAATAAGGAAAGGCCTCATATCCATAGCCTTTTCTTTGTACGAAAGCCCTGAACCAAAGACACTTGAGGTTAGTGTCTGTGTGTTTGAGAGAGGTATTCCAAGAAAAGTTGCAGCCTCTACGAGAATGGATGAAACTGCCAGAGAAACGAATGCATTGGTATACCTCATCATATACATCTCTGTGGCAACCCTTCTGACTATTCCGCTGCTCAAGAAAAAGGACCCGATGAACACCGCTATAACAAGCAGTATGGTGTAATAGCCATGAAGCCTTGCAACTTCAGAAATGAATCCCAGCGTGTTAGCTCCAAGTGTAAAAGCAGTAAAAAAGGAAATTACTAGAAGAAGTATTTTTATATTTCTTGCGAAGTTCCAAACGTTCTGTGGTTTCAAAGCAGTCATCCATCTGTTAAACAGGTACGAAAGGGTCACCGACAGGAATGGCGCTATGATCCAAGTGATTATGATTAAGCTGACAACCCCGTAATTCAGGTGGGTCCCGAACTTGAAGGAGAGCCCGATAGACGTCCCAACGAGCGCCATTATGAGGGAAAGTGGCACCCTTAAGAGGTTTGCAATGATAAATATAAAAAGGGCTATAAGCAAGGCAAGCTCAATTATCAAGTCATTGTCTGGAAGCAATGTGTATGCAGTTGAATGAAGGCTTCCACCCTGAATTACAAGCCCCGCCGAAAACCCAACTGCTCCAAGCAGGCTGCCGCCAAATTTTGACAAACTCCTCGACCCAATGAGGGTCCCAACAGCGGCTGACAGGTTGTTGCCTGACACAAGAGCTGTGAGTACAAACGCGGTAATTGCAACTGCCAGAAAATAAAGGATCATCTAGTTACAGCAACCGTGATGGTATGTACAAGATCAGCTATGTCTTCACAGTCGTCGAGAAGGTCATCTACCCTATGGGCGAGCCCGGTAAGGTGAATGAAAAGAATATACGGGATGGAATCAGAAGTATTGTAGAGGTAATCAAGCAGGTTGTCCTTGATGTCGTCAACCTTTTCTTCGAGCATCTCTATATTTTCTCGTTCCTTCTTCATAACATCAAATTCCCTGCTCTCAACAATGGCCCTGACATGTTCAAGTGCTTCTTGATTGAGCCTGAGCATCTGGGCTGAGCTTGAGTACCCATGGCGAAGAACCTCAGTTGAGAAGCTGTCAAATTTGTGGTTGCTCTGCTTTACCCTCTTGATCTCCCTGCTGATATAGTATGTCCCGTCAAGCAGATCATCGAACTTCTCCACGAGTTTCACAAGGTTATCCATTAATGTTGAGCTGATAGCTCCTGAAGTGATCTGATCCTTGAGGGAAACTGAAAGTTCGTCAGCTTTCCTCTC
>JAVZLI010000124.1:0-3741 GCA_038883835.1 Thermoplasmataceae archaeon | reverse complement strand
AATTTGAGGCCAAAGCCATAAGATAAGGCTGTTTCTGATAAATCTGAATCTAAGTTATATGTCTGAAAGTAGGAGGTTATTTTCCCTTTGCCTCGGTGTGTTGTAAAGTCATGCCAGGGAATAAAAATATTAGCAATGAACGCACTACTCATATTGAAAATGGTAGAAAGGGAAAGATCAGGACAGCTCAAACTATTGAAATACGCCCTCACTGAGCTTGTTGACTCCTTTGTCAATTCACAGCGGGCAAGGGACTGTGATGCTGACCTCAATGCAATAAGAAGCAAAAGGGAAGATAAGATCAAGAAAGCTGATGACCTTAAAAATTCACTGATCAGGCAAATTGAGGAGTTTCATCAGAACGAGAAGATAGAATCCTTCAATATGTACCGGGAAACCATGATTTCCTTCATCTCCTCGACGATGGATGATTTCAAGAAAAAAATTACGCCTGAGGTTACCCAGGAAGAAAGGAATAAACAGGAAGAACTAGATTCCTACAGGGCGAAGAGTGTCAGGGGGATTGAGTCCTTCCTCTCAAGGGATCTGCTTCCCGTAATTGATTCCGAGGTATCCCTAAGATATGTCAATGGCGGCTACGAGGCAAAATACAGATGCACCTCACAGCAAACGCTTGAATACGAGTTCCTTCTCAATACGGGGGAGGTTGAGTTTCTCAAGAACCGCCTGGAGATGGGGGCCCTGATGAGAGGAATAAAACTCCCAGTCAGGCTCGGAAAGAGCTGGATGTCAAAGGATGTGGTGGTTGATTTCGAGAAACTGGATGACTTCTACCTTTCCAGTGCATCCCTGTCAAACGCCGATCTTTTTGTAAAGCTTCGAAGAGATGATACAGATTCAGAAATAAAGATTCACCACACCGCCACTGAGGCCAATACATTCATGGATATAGACTACAAAGATCCAGTGCAGGCAATTTCAATAACCTCGGAACCGGCATTGAACAGCAAACTCGACAGGGAAACTATAAATGCTGTCCTTAAGCAAATCAAGACGACCTTGGTATTCCTGAAGGGGCACAAGCTAAGAATTTTGAGGGTTTCTCTCCGTGACAATGATGTTTTGAAGGATATGAGCATAGGTGACCTGATCATAGCAATTTTTGACATTTTATCGCCATCTATGAAGGACGAAATGTATGCCATCCTAAATGCTGCTTCTGGAATAGAGCAGGTAAACGATGGCAACATAATCACAAAGGATTTCGTACTTGAGCGCCTAAAACTCCTTGGAGATATTTCCATACCAATTCTCTCTATGCTTGATGCCACTGGCCTCGCTGATTATATGAAGGTCTGATCAAACTGGAACAGATGGCTTATGAACCGTTGCTGCATGTAGATCCGCTGGTTATCCTATGCACAATATCACTCTGGTTTTCGATGGTCGGTGCAGCTTCTGCACGGGAATTACCTCGCTGCTGAAGAGGCTTGATCTGCTGCATCTTATCATCCCCACTACCATCGAAGAATACGCGGCTCTCACTGGAAAAAATGCCAGTGATTTTGATTCGGTGGTCGTGGTTGATCAGGGCGGAAAGGAGTCTTTCTCTACAGAGGCCATTTCAAGGGCCATCCTCAGGATTCCACCGCTCTTTCCAGCCTATCTCTTTCTTGAAACCCTAAAAATCATAGGAATATCCGATGCTGTATACCGATTCATCGCAAGTAGGAGATATGGGCTCCCATCCAGGATCATTTATATAAATGTCAGAAAAAGAACCTGATTCCATAGGCGTATCTTGTGAGAGCAGGGGGTTTTATATAGCATCACTGGGGAATTGTATTCCTGAGCCTCTCTGTTGTGGTGAATATGGCGTTGAACCCCTTTTTCCTAGCCACTGAGGCGGCATATGAACTCTGAAGCCCTTTTTGGCAATAAAACATGAGTGTTTTGTTTTTGTCGACGCCTTCGAGGAAGCTGATGAGATTGGGAAGAGTCACGTTGACAGCACCAGGATGATGCCACTCCTCGTAGCTTTCCTTCTTTCTGAGATCGACTACAACAACCTCGCCTTTGTCTGCATTATGACCGGAAGCAACTGCTCTCAGAAGATCATTCCTGAAGTCAGCCACATCCGTAGCTGAAATAACCACTCTTTGTGCTACAAGATCATTTAGAAAGTGTATGTTCTCCATGTCGCGGTCGATCAGATCACTTGTAGCATTGAGCACAATGTTGGTTGCAAACAATTCACAGAACTCTCCCAAGCTTTCCCTAGGAAAAGTTCCAATTTCACGCGACCTATGTGTAATATCATCCTTGTCAAAGCCAATCAGCGGCCTGAACACGGGAAGATCGATACCGCTCTCTATGGCTCTAAGGTTTTCCGGGGTCTGTGACGACACCTGCCCTATGGACTCGCCTGTGACTATCCCATTGGAGCCTGTTTGGAAAGCT
Source organism: Thermoplasmataceae archaeon (assembly GCA_038883835.1). Lineage (GTDB taxonomy): Archaea > Thermoplasmatota > Thermoplasmata > Thermoplasmatales > Thermoplasmataceae > UBA447. The sequence continues at coordinate 1,320 of JAVZLI010000124.1, read as the reverse complement.
ATTTCCTGCGCTACGAGGTAAAGTATCCTCTTGTATGTCACGTTCGGATATGCTACCTTGCCTCTGAGAAGAAGCGCATCAACTATAGGCTTTCCGTCTACAATATTTATGCGAGGTGAATATCCGGCAATCCACCCCCTGATCAAGGGTTCGACTGAATTCAGGAATTCAATTGTGTCAAAGGGGTGTGAGATAGTTACAAACACAAAATCTACAGGGCACCCTCTCTTTAGCATCATCCACGCAGCTACCGGACTGTCAATCCCGCCGGAAACAAGGGCTGTAAGCCTTCCTTCTGTTCCGATGGGCAGGCCACCAGGACCTTTATAGTTGTCCAAAATAAAGTAAGTCTGATCATTTCTTACCTCGATTTCAACAGCAACTTCCGGATGATCCAGGTCGACTCCAGATGAATATTTAAAAAGCCTGTCGCCCACGGCACTATTTACGTCCCGTGAATCAAACGAGTGCCCTCCAGCATGCCTCGACCTTACCGCGAATTTTTTCCCTGCAACAGTGGGTGAAAAGATGGCCTCAGCAACCTCAACAATCTCTGGCAAATTTGCAGATTTCATATGCAAGGCAAGGGAGAAAGACTTTACTCCCATTGTGTGTGAGAGAGTTGCGACAATTGCGTCCCTTTCCGTGTGTCCACGGAGAAATAGACGGCCGTTGCCTATGGTAACCTCTGGGTTCTGGCCAAGCCTGGATGCCATCTCTATTATGTTTCTTCTTAACTTTGACTCCATTTTTCTTCTCGCCTTGGGACCTTTCAGCCCGATCTCGGAATATCTTATCACAAAGGTTTCTTCCAGTGAATTCATATCGACATGCACAGCCATAACTTCACGCTTTTTCCAACCACAGGTAATGCTGGTATGTCTCTGCTTGAATTAAACATTCTCAATCTGCCAACCACTAAGAAAATCATTTTAGGCCTGAAGCGCAGAAATTTGTTGACCAAAATTATTGGTTCAACGGAATTCTCTCCAGTCAAACCGGTTTTTGGATCAATCTAACGGCTTTACTCAAATTTCAATGGTTCTGCGAGTATTCCCACAAAGATTGGTTCTTCCTTTGCAGTCCATTTCCTTGCAGTGGCTTCCCTCAGCTTGGCTGTGACGTGAGACCATTTAAGAAGAGAGTCAACTTCATAGAGCACTACAAACTCCTGGTCTCCCAGGCCATAGGAATATGTAGTGTAAGACCTGATCTGCCTTGCCTCAGGATGTGAGGCTGCCATCCCTATGTGCTCAGCCATAATCTTTTTGCGCTCTTCAAAGTCGATAAGGTACCAATCTGGGGTTTTGCTCATCGGAT
>JAVZLI010000123.1:0-3770 GCA_038883835.1 Thermoplasmataceae archaeon | reverse complement strand
CTTAATGAGGTTGTTTTTGAAGAGATTGACGACTGTGTCCACATCATCTGAATTGCCTTGCCTGTGCAGAATGATAACAGATCCAAGGGAAACTTGCCCTTCTCCATCTATTGTAAGCTTATGGAAGTCAGAGGACCCGATGGGCACATAGAACTGATCCGTTATATCATCGTGTGCCAGTTCGATCTTGCTGTCTGGATAGATCACCTGGTTCTTTGAAAACGCACGGCATTTTCCATCATTCAAAGTGTATAGAAACTTGGGTGAGGATCCTATGGAAATTCCTCTGAGTTTCTCAATAGTTGCTGTCCTGACAAGAAAGTCATCTACAATGGAATAATCCATTGAAATAACACCATCAGCGAAATATTCCAGCTTGGGATTCTCTGTGGCTTCAAGAATAAAGATAATGTTGCCCTCAGAACGTTCCACAATATCCCCATAAAGAACTGAAAACAGAAGCTGGCTCTCTATGTCATATTTCTCGGAAAGAGCCTCAATGGAATCGATTACTATTAGCGGTGATCGGCCCACGTTAGAATCCACAAACTCATAAATGCCCCTAATCTCAGGGAGCAGATCTGAAACGTTCAGAATAAGCCCATTGTTAATTTCTGATCCCACCTTCCCCTCTTCTATGAGCCTCTCCAGTTTTTTCAGCGATTCCGTCGAAATATTGACAACGGGGTCTGAGGCCTGGCCCGATGACCTGAGGGATGCTTTTTCAAGCCAGGGATAAATGCTAAGAAGGGACGAGTCAGAAAAACGAGCGGAGAGGTAACAAACCGGAATATTTTGCATAACGGCTTCCATGAACGAGAGCGCAAGCGTGGTCTTTCCAGCCCCTGGCTTTCCCTTGATAACTAGGGATTTGCCGTAGGGCTGCGAAAAGAATCTCTCCATCAGGGTGAACAGTCCATCATTTCTTTCCTTTGCCATACTCACTCTTTAAGATCCTGAATTCTTTCTGGGTTCCACTCCAGGCAGTAGCGTGTGATCTGTCCGAACTGAATGTTATCCATTGTGCCTTCACCAAGGACAATTATGAGGTATGAATTTTTTTCTATCGCAACACTCTTTACCTGCTCAAATGCCCTTGCCACATCATAGAATGTGTGGTAAACAATGAGGAGATCAAATATATCAATCAGAGTTATCAGTGCCTTTCCTTCTGCGATCCTCTTTATGATCGAATCAATAATAAACGTCAGGTTCACTGGCCTGTTCCTCTGGGCGCCTATCGAATCGGTAACCCATACAAAGTTGCCCTCATTCAGGATTTCAGGCATCTCCACAGCGAGGTTAAATCGGGATGCTACCAAGACCTGGTTTCTGTTTATCTTATCGGAGTAAAGAAGTGAAATGAAGTTGTCAACATAAGAAGGCTTTGTGAAATAGACATTTCCAGGGTAAAGGCCGTTTTTGGCAAGATATATTGTCATGTCATTGACCTTCCTCAGGTTCCTTACAAGATGGCTGGACATTGCCTTCCTGAGGTTCTTTCTGGTCTCGTCAATACTGTCATCAAGAATGACAATCTCACTGCTGTACCTGATTTTGTCCGTAAGTTCTGGCTCCTTTTCTGCCAGAATTATCAGCAGGTAACCACGGCTCTCCTTGGAAAACAATTCCTGCTCCTCATCCGATAACTTGTCATCTATGAGACATATTAGTGAAGAAGGGTTATTTTCCTTTATTATTTCCTCCGAAATACTTGGAACGATATGATATTGGACTCCAGTGGGCGCCATGAGCTGTTCTATGAGTTTCTTATGCCCACCGCTACGATCGTAAACAATTATCATTACCGTGTTTAAAGATTAACTCCATATTTAATTCTTTTTCATAATGGATTGAATATTTCAGAGTCTTCTGTTGCCCTGGCAGACATTCTTTGCGATTATGTCATACATAACGTGGACTTTAACAGCTAAGGCAACATATTTAAGCATAACACAGAGATTCACTACTATGCCCAGAAAAAAAATTTCAGTTGTTGGTGCTGGAAATGTTGGTGCGACAGTTGCCCAGTTCCTGGCTCTGAAGGAACTTGGAGACATTGTTCTTTTTGATGTCGTGGACGGCGTACCTGAAGGAAAGGCACTTGACATTGTTGAGGGGCAGCCACACTGGGGTGCTGACTGCAACGTTACAGGATATACAACTACCAATCCTGACGCTTACCAGAATATGAAGGGGAGCGATGTTGTCGTTATTACTGCAGGACTCGCCAGGAAGCCAGGGATGAGCAGGGATGACCTTCTCAACAAAAACCTTGAAATCATGACTGATGTTGCTCGAAATGTCAGGAAATATGCGCCGGAATCAAAAGTTGTCGTCGTCTCTAACCCTGCTGATATAATGGCTTACGCTTTTTACAAGGTATCAGGGATGAAACCAGAATATATAATGGGCCTTGGTGGGTCTCTTGACAGTTCAAGGTTCCGCACTTTTCTGGCACAGGCTCTCAATGTGTCTGTTGAAGATGTCAATGCATTCGTGATTGGCGGGCATGGGGATGATATGGTACCATTCGTCAGGTACTCCAGTGTTGCCGGGATACCTATTACCAGATTGCTGAAAAAGGAAAAGATCGACGAAATAATTAAAAGAACGAGGTTCGGTGGCGGGGAAATCGTTGATCTGTTAAAGACTGGGAGTGCCTACTACGCGCCAGGGATATCCATTACCGCAATGGTTGAGTCTATTCTCCTTGACAAAAACAGAGTCATACCATGTGCAGCATACATATCCGGGCAACATGCGAAAAATTATGGAGTCGATGGCCTCTTTATAGGCGTGCCCATTAGGATAGGCTCATCAGGAGTAGCAGAGATTTACGACATTGACTTCACGCCAGAGGAAAAAGTCCTGTGGGACAAGACTGTGCAGGGTGTCAAGGCAAACTGCCAGAAAGTTGATCAGTTCCTTGCAGCATCCAAATGATGGGTTCTGGCAGGAGCCCTAAAAATTTTTTTTAAGAAATTCCTGATAAAAATCTGGATATGTTGCATAGGGCAATGGATCTCGGATACCTGCCTCCATAAATCCTCTGAGCCTAAGCAGGCAAGAATCGCACTGTCCGCAGGCTATTTCTCCACCTCGGTAGCATGAAGTTGTCATCTCATAAGGGACTCCCAGCTTCGTTCCTAGCTTAATTATTTCGCTCTTCTTCAAGTATTGCAGAGGGACCTGGATGCGGAACCCCCTTTCAAGCCCTATTTTGGTGCCAGCATTAAGGGCATTTTCGAATTCTCTGAAAAACTCAGGCCTGCAATCTGGATATCCTGAGTAATCAAGTGCGTTGGCGCCAATAAACACATAACCTGTTCCAAGACCCTCAGCCATCGCTGCTGCTATTGAGAGAAAAATAATGTTGCGGGATGGAACATAACTTGCAGGAATATCATCTTGGCCTATTTCGTTCAGATTGCGTCTTGGGATATCGCCATAACCGGTAAGTGCACTTATGGCGATGTTCTTTAGGTCTATATCTACCACGGTGTGGGGAACGCCAAAGTGATCTGCTATTCTTGCTGCTGAAACAAGCTCTCTGTTGTGTACCTGCCCATATCTGAAGGAGATCGCATGGCACTTGTATCCGCGGGAAATTGCTATGGCTAGTGTTGTACTTGAATCAAGGCCTCCTGACAGAAGGCAAACAGCTTTCTCATGCATTTATATTCTCCGTGCAGGATGTGGCGTTTCCAGGCCCCTCAAATAAAGTGACAGTTAGTTTTTGAAGGTTCTTGAATTTGCTGAGTGCAACC
>JAVZLI010000122.1:0-3785 GCA_038883835.1 Thermoplasmataceae archaeon | reverse complement strand
ACGCACAAGCTCGTGGACATAATAAGAATTAGCCAGAGGTTAAGGGAAAGCAGGGATAATGGGTCACCTCAGCTTATTATAGAGGATCTGTGGGAGTTATTGCAATTCCATGGGACACCATATTTTGATAACCAGACGGCTGGAATTCCTCCTGCCAGGCATAGATCGGGAAGGGCACTTAAGACCCTGGTACAGAGGCTCAAGGGAAAGGAAGGAAGGTTCAGGTCAAATCTTTCCGGGAAGCGTGTTAACTTTTCGGCCAGGACAGTTATTTCTCCGGAGCCGTTTCTCTCTGTCAACGAGGTAGGTGTTCCGGAAAAGGCAGCAAGGGAATTGACAGTTCCTATTTCTGTCACGACCTTTAACATAGAGAATGTCAGGGAGATGGTTGCCAGGGGACCTGAAGCAAGAGACAGCCTTGGAAGGTACGTAGCTGGGGTAAATTACATCATCAGGCCAGATGGAAGAAGGATCAAGGTCACACCGCAGAATGCTGAGGAGAATAGCAAGAGGATTGAACCGGGCTGGACAGTTGAACGCCAACTCGCTGAAGGTGATATTGTCCTGTTTAATAGGCAACCTTCTTTGCACAGGATGTCAATGATGGGCCACACAGTGAGGATATTGCAGGGACAGACCTTCAGGTTTAACCTGGCTGTATGCACTCCCTACAACGCCGATTTCGATGGAGATGAGATGAATCTCCACATACTGCAGAAAGAAGAAGCAAGGGCCGAGGCAAGGATTATAATGAAGGTGCAGGAACAGATAATGTCACCAAGGTTTGGCGGCCCGATTATAGGGGGCATACATGACCACATCACTGCCATGTTTTTGCTAACGCATGGAAATCCAAGGTTTACACAGGCGGATACAATACATATGCTTTCATATCTTGATATTGACGAGATGCCTAAGCCTGAGATAGTTGACAATAAGGTTTACTTCAGGGGCAGGGATATCTTTTCACTTATACTTCCTAAGGGTTTAAACCTCAAATTTCCCAGCAAACTGTGTTCATCTGCCAAGGATGTCTGTGAGTATGAAAAGGAACCTGAGGACAAGAACGTTGTCATCATAGACGGAAAAATGATCCACGGGACAATAGATGAAGCAGCTGTTGGATCATTCTCTGGCGAGATTATTGATAAGATTTTCAGGAAATATGGGCCAGAAGAGACTGCGAAATTCATTGACAGAATGACGAGGCTTGGCGTAGGTTTCCTGTCCCTCAGGGGATTTACAACGGGTATACAGGATTATGATATCCCGGAGAGTGCAATAACAAGAATAGAAGAAGTTGCTGAGGAAGCAATAAAGAGGACTGAAAAGCTAATTGAAACGTACAGGAAAGGCCTTCTGCAGCCTCAGCCCGGAAGATCTGTGGAAGATACGCTTGAGATCGAAATCCTATCTACGACCGGGCAGGCCAGAGATGAATCAGGAAAGATTGCTTCAGCATACCTTGGGTTGAACAATCCATCTGTAATAATGGCTAGGTCTGGCGCAAGGGCAAAGATGCTTAACATCTCTGAGGTAGCTGGAATGGTTGGCCAGCAGTCTGTGAGGGGCGGGAGGCTTAACAGAGGATATTACAACAGAACCCTTCCGCATTTCAAACCTGGCGACATTGGTGCTGCTGCCAGAGGGTTTGTCAAGTCATCTTACAAAGCAGGCTTGAATCCTATAGAATATTTTATGCATAGCATTGGTGGAAGGGAGGGTCTTGTGGACATTGCGGTCAGGACTTCAAGGAGCGGATACATGCAGCGGAGGCTCATCAATGCCTTTGAGGATCTCAAGGTAGATGAAGACCTAAAGGTGCAGGATACTGTTGGAGCAGTGATACAGTTCCGTTATGGAGAGGACGGCATTGATCCGACCAGGAGCGACAGGGGCAAGACTGTAGACGTGGATTACCATGCCTTTGATGTGGAACAGGAGGTTGAGCAGTAATGCCGTTTCTGATATTCAAGGACACGCAAAAGAACATCACGCTTCTAAAGGAGAAAGCTCCAGTTGACTATGCAGTTGATGCTGACCTCAAGGGAAATATGCCTGATGCAGCCTATGTAACCCTTGACAAAAAGGAATTCAGGTATAAGCTCATTCTGAATGGCGTAAAAAGTTTCTCCCCGGAAGATGGATTGATCACAAAGAAGAAACAGGGGCTCAAGAGCATTCTAAGCATCATGGGCGTGGAAGAAATAGACCCAATTTCACTCGGGCAGTTTAGGAAAAGCGGAAAGCGTCTAAAGGAATTTGTTGACTTCGATATGGTCGACCTCGTAGCCGTTGAGGTGCAGGAAAAGACTTCCTTTGAGTCAGGTATCCCGAAGGAGATCCAGGAAATAATATCTAGTTTCAGTGCAAGGGGGTTATCGATACCCATATCTGTGGCTGAGAAGCTCCATTATTACCAGGGGAAAATGCCAAAGGACCTTTACAAGAAACTCGAGGCAAGGGTAATAGAAGACCTAAAACGTAAGTCAATAGATCCGCACGAGGCTGTTGGGATCATTGCAGCCCAGAGTATAGGGGAGCCAGGTACCCAGATGACCATGAGAACCTTCCACTTTGCCGGGGTCAGGGAGATGAACGTCACATTGGGGCTTCCAAGGCTTATAGAAATTGTGGACGCAAGGAGGACCCCAAGCACCCCATCCATGACCATATACCTTAAACCTGAATTTGAAAAATCAGAGGAAGCTGTCCTTGGCGCAGTCAAAGAACTTGAGAACACAAATGTTATTGACGTTGCTGATGTTGTTACTGACATTGCAGAAATGACCATAACAATATTGCCGGATGTAGAAAAGATGAAGGAACGGCTCGTTGCCCTGGAGGACCTCAGGAGTGCACTTGAACGGATGAAGGGGATAACCATAATGAGTGAGCCGGGGGCAAAAAAGATCGTCCTGAAACCCCAGCAGGATTCTTACAAGAGACTCTACCAAGTTCAGGAGCAGGTGAAAGTCCTTACCATAAAGGGCATCCCCGGAATCAAGCGGGCCATTGCCAGAATTGATCAGGCAACTGGTAACTGGGTGATATATACACAGGGTTCTAACCTTAAGGACGTTCTCGAGATGGATCAGGTGGACCCAACAAGAACGTATACAAATGATATCATAGAAATTGCCAATATACTTGGCATTGAGGCAGCAAGAAACGCAATATTCAACGAATCCCTCCGAACATTGAGCGAACAGGGTCTCGAAGTGGATCAGCGCCATTTGATGCTTGTATCTGATATGATGACGTTCAGCGGTTCTGTGAGGGCTGTTGGCAGGCAGGGAATATCCGGCAGAAAGAGCAGCGTTCTGGCCAGGGCTGCGTTCGAAATTACTACCAAGCATCTTCTGCGTGCAGGCCTTCTTGGCGAGACTGACCCGCTCACTGGCGTTGCGGAAAATATTATAGTCGGCCAGCCGATTACGCTCGGTACAGGCGCAATAAATCTCGTCTACAAAACTTCAAAGAAATAACGGAATGTCTTAGATGAAGGAAGTAACAATTGACAATCGGATAATGGGATACATCGCCCTGTTTGAAAAGATAGGGCGAGTAAGCCTTAAGGAATGCATTGAGAACGAAGATATGGTTCTCTTCGTGGTGGGCGAACACAGCCTGGCGGAAATGTTCCGGAGAAACCAGAACATAATATCACAGCTCAGGGAAAAGATCAATAAGCACATCCTTGTGGCAGAGTATTCGCGGGATCTCCTGACATATGTAAAAAATATTTTTTTCAGGTTTGGCGTTAAGGAAATAATCCTAACATG
>JAVZLI010000121.1:0-3825 GCA_038883835.1 Thermoplasmataceae archaeon | reverse complement strand
AGGCTTCTAAATGGTGCTGCTTCAGCCTACGAGGGCCAAGCACAAGCTGAAACGGCCAAATCTGGTTTCCTTCCATCCATGATCGTTTTTCTGGCCTCAAAGCTCTATCCTGATGAGTTCCAGTTTCTGAAGGGATATGCAGATGAATTTGAGAACTTCATAGACCCTGGAGTGGAATCCTTTGGCAGGGAGATTCAATTTTACCTGTTTTACATGGATTTCACAAAGCCCATCCTGGATTCAGGCTTGTCTATGGCTATCCCAGATATTTCAGAGGATGGCAGCCTAGAATTTGCGGATTCATTTGACATTTCCCTTGCCCATAAATTCAGTTCTGAAAAAAAGGAAGTTGTGACAAACTCCCTCTCCCTGCTTTCGCAAGAGAGGATAATGGTTCTGACAGGCCCAAACAGCGGCGGAAAAACGACATTTACCAGGATGATCGGCCAGCTCCATGCACTTGCCATGATGGGGCTTCCCGTGGCAGGAACTCATTGCAAGCTGCCCCTTACAGATTTTGTCTTTACCCACTTTGAGAGAGAAGAGAGGTCCGAAGAAATGAGGGGCAAACTTGAAGATGATCTTGTACGCTTGAAGAGCATCTGCGACAGGGCAACTTCATCAAGCCTTATCCTCATAAACGAGATGCTGAGTTCCACAACAAGGCTTGATGCAATCGCGGTGGGAGGGAGGGCCATCGAGATCATTCAGCGAATAGGCGCCAGGTGCCTCTATGTTACATTTATACGGGATCTGGCGAAGCTTCCAGGAGTCATTAGCCTTATTGCCCTGGCTGATCCTGAGGATTCCCTCAGGAGAACTTTCAGGATAGTTAGAGGGGAGCCGGATCGCATTCCATATGCTTCACTGATTGCCCCGAAATACAATCTGGACAGGCGAAGCATCATGAGGAGGCTGGAAACATGAAAGGGAGCCTTCTTAACGTTTCAGGAGGGTCAGGCGTAAAGACAACTTCAATGTGGAATGCGGAAGACCTTATTCTCGATCTTGGTCTCGATCCGTTGCTTCAAGTTATGGCAGGAAAGGATCGATTTTCACTTGACATCTGCAAAAATGTTTTGCTCACTATCCCGCAGAACGTAGACACAATTCTTTACCGCCAGGCTGCCATGCAGGATGTCCTGGCAAACACCAACGCTGTCATGAAAATGATGTCGCTGCTGGTGGAATGCGAAAAGCGGGTGCGAGAGAAACTTTTCTGGATGGAACATTCAAACACGCAGTATGTCCTTCACGAGTCCGTAGAAGCACTTAGGATTTACCTTGAATATATCAGGAGCCTGAATGACCTCTTTTCATCAAACTTGCCCCGTTTCAAGTCTGATGGCTTTCGATCAGTTTTCACCGAAATGCTGGACATTTTTACGCCGGAGTATATAGAAATTATTTCACAGCACCTCAGTGCACTGTCCTTTGAAGACGGCATACACATAAAATCTGGCGTTTCTATAGATTTGAATCCAGTATTCGGTTCACTTGTTCAAGTGCAAGCGAAAAAGAGAAGGGCAATCGGGTCGATCATTCAGCTGAGAAAAGATCGCTTCACATACGTTTTGCCAAACAATGATGAGACATCTGTGCAAGAATTGACTGAAATCAAGGATGCTGGCATTAAGCTGGTGGCATCTGTCCTGAGGGATTCAACCAAAAACATTGAAAGGCATTTCAAAGGCCTGATAGAAGAGCTTACCTTTTACCTCTGTGCTGCCAACCTTTACCGAAAAATGGAGGAACTGGGTGTTTCTTATTGCTTCCCCGTCCCACTGCATGACTCAACAAAACTATCATTTTCAGGCCTTGTTGATTTTGGCCTAGTTCTGAACAGTTCTGTAAAGGCGGTAGCAAACTCATTATACTCAGAGGGGTCGAATCTTATCATTATCAGTGGCCCGAACAGGGGCGGAAAGTCTACTTTCCTGCGGTCTATTGGCGTGGCGTTTGTTTTGATGTCAGCAGGCCTCCCTGTACCTGCTTCCAGTTTTACATCCTATGTGCCCGGAACAGTATACACGCATTTCAGAAGGGGCGAGGAAAAGAACCTTACCTCCGGGAAGTTTGAGGAGGAAATAAGCAGATTCGCGCAAATAGTCAGCAAGTTAAGGAAAGGGGATGCGATCTTGATGAACGAATCTTTTTCTGCTACCGATTCAAGGGAAGCTTCAGAACTGGCATTTGAGACCACGGACGCCCTTTCCCGTTCGGGGGTCAGGGTTTTCTTTGTCACCCATCTCCTTGATTATGTTAGGATAGTAGAAGAAAATATCCAGGAAGGGGTGAAGTTTCTTTCAGCCGAGCGTCTTCCTGATGGAACAAGGACCTTCAGAATCGTAGAGGCAAACGAAGGAAAGCAGGGATATGCCATGGATCTGTTCAACAGGATATTCGGGAAGGATACTAGGGCATATCCAGAGAGTATGCAAGAGAGCTCGGCATGACCTGGTGCCCTTCTCTTTCGCATGCATCTCAACTGTTTCTGTTTTCTGAAACCCTCTGAAATAGCCTAGTTTCATTATTGCATCGTCTAAGACAGTTATTCCATATAGGTATCAAATGTAGCTATTCCTGCATGAAGTGGTATTGAAGTGCAAATACTCAGTGTGATCCCTTGCATTGTATGATGCAGCTTATCTGTTAAAACTATGAATACCTCCGCTCGCCTTTTTTCCTTTATAAGACAAGAGGACTTTCATCTCGCTAAATTAAAATATATGGAAAGGGATAAGTTTATGTTGTCCAAACCAGAATTGCCAGATCCTGATCCCCGTCGATGGGGCATCCTTATGGGTTACACACTGATATCGATGTCTTCTCAGGTAGTGTGGCTCAATTTTGCTGGTATAGTTAGCCCGCAAACCCAGCAAATATTCAATGTCGGCCTGGGGCAGATCGGGCTAATTTCTGCAGTTTGGCCACTTGTCTTTATTCCGCTATCTTTGCCAGCAGGCTTGCTTGTTGACAGATGGGGATTCAGGAAAACTGTTACTCTAGGAGGGGCATTTGTTGCAGTTTTTTCCTGGTTCCGCATCCTATCAGGAACGGACTTCAATTCGCTTTTCATATTTCAGAGCCTTGCGGCCATAGGCCAGCCATTTATATTCAATAGTGTCTCAAAGCTTTCAGGCGACTGGTTTCCTTCAGGAGAACAAACGGTTGCCAACGGAATTGGGACCATGGGGCAAATAGTGGGCATGGTGGTTGCTCTCGTTGTCGTTCCACTAATGGTTCCTGGGGCTATATATGGCGAGCTGAGAAACAATTTCATAGTTGTCTCTGCCATGGCAACAGTGTCCCTTGCAATATTCCTTGTTTTTGCTAAAGAGAGATCCCATGGCATGTCCAAGCCTCAGAAAAATGGCGAAGGAATGTTAAGCCAGATGAAGTCGCTGGCAACCATGAGAAACATCATAATTCTGATGTTGCTGTTCTTCATTGGAGTAGGAATATTTAGCGGATTTGTGCAGTGGATCGAGGCAATTCTCTTCAGCAGAGGCATCAGTTCATTAGATGGCAGCCTCACCGGAGCTGGAATGCTTATTAGCGGCATTGCCGGCATGGTTATCGTATCCGTCCTGGCTGACAAATACAGGAGGCTGAAATCAATATTGCTGATTAACACATTTTTAGTGGGCGTTTTTCTCATCATCTTCAGTTTTCATACTGATATTGCAACGTATGTTGCCGCATCCGTCGTCATTGGATTTTTCCTTCTCTCGCTGGCGCCAGTTGGCCTGCAGCTGTCACTGGAAACTGCCGGGGAAGATCGAGCAGGAACAGCTGCAGGGATGGTATGGTTGACTTCCCAGG